>JAEDMR010000097.1 GCA_016302925.1 Bacillota bacterium | reverse complement strand
AGTATGTCCCGTTCTGCCGGTTCGAGTTGGTTCAAGCATGATTCCATTTCCGGACATACATTATCCTCAAAGAAAGATTGTTCGTAGCTGCTATAACAATCCTCATGATTTTCGCTCCACTCTTCCAGAGATAAATTTCTGGCAAGGTAAATATTCTTCTTTGATAGGATTGTACGAGCTGCATTCCTTGCAATCACTCGGACATAGTTTTCCTGATATTTTCCGTCTTTCTCCACAATAGACGGTAAGCTCGCATTGATTCGAATAAAAGTTTCCTGGATTGCTTCATCCCATAAATCAATCTGCTCATACAACACCCGACTTACTTCATAGTGAATTACATTTTTGTACTGCATTAAAACTGTTTCGATGTCCATATCAATACCCAACCCACTTCTTCACAATATAAATCATGAACCTGATATCACTAAGAATATCTTAAATAGATTTTTTCGTCAAGTATTTTGATCCAGCTGGGGTTTTAGGGGCCTCCCCTGTGCATTCCCCTTTCTACTCGCACCAGGAGTAGACAAGGTTTGCTTGCTGCCTCGGATTTTCTGGAAAGCTTCGTCGAGGCAAAAGCTGTCTGCGGCATTATCACTGCAAGCATGACAACGGACAGCACGACCGCTATCCATTGATTCAGTTTCACTCGTTTTTTCACTTTGTTTTCTCCCATCGATTTGATTTTTTATATAAAAAACCAGCCGGAGGATATCCGGCTGGTCAAACAATTTTCCTTACTTCAATGTATAACTTTCATTCAGCAGCGTCGCCCCGTATAGAAACAGCACATCCTGCCCGTGGAAGTCGATAAACTGATCGAGGAAATCGCTCTTCATATAGCGAAGGTCCACCAGGGTCACCCTGCTGTAGGCCGGAAGCAGAAGCGGCGCCATGGAACTGCCGAAGGAATCCCGGAACAGAATCAGCTCCCGGTCGATTCCCGCAGCCTGCGCCGATGGATTTTCCACGGTCATCAGGGCACAGGCCCCGCCGAGAAAGATATCATACGGATCCCGGTCTTCCAGTTTTTCCAGCTGATATATGCCGGTCGTCTCTCCGGTTTCATAGTTCATGACCGTACAGTCCTCGATGCCGTCCCAAGTCAGATACCGCAGCGGTTCACCCGGAAGAGGCAGGGCCGCCTGGCCGTAATACACACCGCGAAAATCCTCCGCAGCCGTCACCACTTCCATCTCCTCCGGCTTCTTCAAATCGCCTGCGATTCCCATGGCACCGCCCAGGGCCGCAGCCGCATCGGCCAGCGCCTCCTGCCGCCAGTGACTGTCCGTTTTATAGTAATCTTCAGCCTCCAGCACCCCGGTCAGATCCACATACCTGGCATAGTCCATTTCCGAAGCCACCAGTTCGAAAAGCCGGTCATAGTCCAGAGCCGGCCAGCCGCCGTCCGCCGCCAGATAGTGCCCTTTATCCGGAATCACCGAAGCGAAAATCCGGCCCTCACTGTCCGATAAGTATTTCTCATATACGGCTCGGAACCGGTCCATCGCATTGCCGATGGATTTTTCCGACAGCGGGTAAAGAATTTTCGAAAGATATCCGTCTTTGAGATAAAGATCGTTATTGTCTTTCTTTTGCAGTACGCCGTATTCCGTCACTGCCTTCAGGGTTCGGAACGGATCCCGCAGCGGGAACTGATCCAGACTGTAGCTTTCAAATTCCGACGCAAACTGACCGTTGAGCACAGTTTCTGCCGAGAACTCCGGAAACTGGGCCAGCTGCCGCCGCTCACTCTGACTGAATTCCGAAGGCGAATGGAACCAGCAGGCCAGGGTGACGGCGAAAAATACAGCCGCCAGCACGGTTAATTTCTTTTTCATCGTCTCACCCCCCTAGAATCGGAAATACAGGAACGGATTAAAGGATCCGTCCACCAGATATGCGGTCACCACCAGAAGCAGGCATGCCAGAATGACAGGCTCTGCCCATTCCAGCACCTTCTTCCCAAAATCCGTTCTCCCGGCTCTTTCTTTTATGCGAATTGCGATTTTTTTCGGCAACGGGGTTGCGCCCACAATGGCAGCAACCAGAAGCAGGCCGTAGCTTCTCAGGTAGTACCAGGTCAGGGTACTTCCGGCGGAAACCGTCCCCAGACCGAACATGGAAAGCAGATACTCTCCAGCCTCCTGCAGGCTGGCCGCATTGAAAATCACCATGCTGATTCCCACCAGAAGCAGGGTATATGCGTGGGCAGCGAAAGCAGGCGCCTTTGCCAGCACTCTGCCCAGCCATCGCTTTTCCAGAAGCAGCAGCAGACCGTGAAACAGTCCCCAGACCACGAAGGTCCATGCTGCCCCGTGCCACAGGCCCGTCAGGGCCCAGACCACAAACAGATTGCAGACCCAGCGGCCGAAGGACACCCGGTTCCCACCCAGCGGAATATAGACATACTCCCGGAACCAGCCGCCCAGCGTCATGTGCCAGCGCCGCCAGAACTCGGTAATGCTGCGGGAAATATATGGATAATTGAAGTTTTCCGGGAAGGAAAAGCCCAGCATCCGTCCCAGGCCGATGGCCATGTCACTGTAGCCGGAAAAGTCGAAGTAGATCTGCAGGGAAAACGCCGCCGCATAAATCCAGTAGAATGCCACGGACCGGTCTGATGCATCCAGCCCGGCGAAAAGCTCTGCCAGCTGCCCCAGCTGATTGGCCAGCAGCACCTTCTTTCCCAGTCCCACGAGAAACCGGCGGGCGCCTTCGTAGAGACTTTCAGCAGTCATGGTTCTGGCATATGGATCCAGCTGCACTTCCACATCCTTATATACCACAATAGGGCCTGCGATCAGCTGTGGAAACAGGCTCACATACATGGCAAACCGGATCAGATTCCGCTGCGGTGTAATCTTTCCCCGCCGCAGATCGATGGTATAGCTCAGAATCTGGAAGGTATAAAAGCTGATGCCGATGGGCAGAGCAATCCCCAGAGGCTCTGCCGGAATGCCGGTGACCGCAGCGAAGCTTTCCACGAAAAAGTCCGCATACTTGAACCAGCCCAGCAGACCCAGGCTGATGGCCACCGATACCAGAAACGCCAGGCGGCTCTTCGGTACCAGCAGACCCAGAGCCCATGCCGAAAGAATGGAAAATACCATCAGCAGCAGGTACTTTGGCTCGCCATACCCATAGAAAAACAGGCTGGCCAGCAGCAGGATACTGTTTGTCAGCCTGCCGGCGGTCCGCCTGCCATCTTGCTGCCTGCGGGATACTGCCAGACTCAGCAGTATCACCACAGGAAAAAAGTAATATAAAAAAGGTACACTTGAAAATATCATTCGTAAGTCCTTCTGTTATTTCTTCAGACTGATGTCCAGGCCGCCACACAGGGTCTTGAACGCATCCGTAATCTCTTTCGCAGTAACGGAATCCTTGAAGTTGCTTCCTACCATGATCAGAACAACCACATCATCGGTGGCTGCTACACGCAGATCATCTGCAGTCACGCAGACCCACTTGCTTTGATTGATGCCGTTCAACATTTCATTGGCAATCTTTTCGGTGTTTTTCTTATCTTTTACCTTTACCACAACCAGAGAGTATGCCTGGGACCCCATCATGCTCTCGGAGGAGGCTGCAGATTCTACCAGATCCAGGCTGGTAATGCCGGTGTTATAGGCTGCACCTTCTGCATCCGACAGATCGATATCCATCGTTCCCAGCGGCAGATCCACAGACTTGATTTCATAGATCATGTCGATAATTTCAGCTGGTGTTCCGGACGGTGCCTTGATCTCATCCTTCTTGTCGCTGGATGGCTTGCTGCTTCCGGAAGAACCGGAAGACGGCTTGCTGCTGCCGGAAGAACCGGAGGATGGCTTGCTGCTGCCGGAAGAACCGGAGGATGGCTTGCTGCTGCCGGACGAGCCGGAGCTTGCCGGTTTCTCCTCTTCCGAACCGGCATCTTCCTTATCCTCAGTATCTGCAGGCTCGGTATTCTGTTCTTCCCCTTCTTCGGTGTCAGCATCAGCATCGGTATCTGCCTCTTCATCACCGTCTTCTGCAGTATCATCCGTTATCACTTCATTGTTGTCTGGTGTTTCCTCATCCGTCTTGCTGCCGCAAGCCGTGAAGCCGGACAAAATCAGCATGAGTGTCAGTAAAAGTGCAATTAATTTTTTCATTTGTTCTATTCTTCTCCTTTTTTAGAATTATTTTCTGCAGACTGTATGGTCCACTGGCTGCTTTCCTCAGAGCTATTTTCTCTGGTCAGCACCACCGTTGCCGTCTTATCCCCGCCGGACACTTCCACGGTGCAGGTTCCTTCTCCGGCGTCCACCACCCGGATCTCCCAGTCATCCAGCGTCTTCTCATTACCAAGCATCCCCGGCAGCAGCTTGCTCACGGAAATACCTTCATCCTTTCCTTCCGCTTTCCCGCTTGTCAGGCTTTTTTCCCCTGCAGAATTCTCCCCTTCCGTCAGGAAGCGGGCCGCCTGGGGCTGAACTGCTTCCGGTTTGGCAGCGGCTTTTTTCTCTGCTGGCTTCTCTTCCTCCGCAGCAGATAATGTCTGCGAAGCTGCCGAATCTGAAACAGCTGGCAGATCTTTTGGTCCTGTCATCTCTCCCGTCTCATCTTCCGGGCTTGCTGCATCCGGATTTTCCTCGTCCGGAATCACCCCATCGGGCACCTCATACACCGCCGTCGGACTGTTCTGCATATTTTCCGGCGTCAGCTGCGCAAACTGATCCTCCATATTCCCCAGAGAAACCGAAACCGCCAGAACGGCCACACAGGCCGCCAGAGTGCCCAGCTTGTAGATTTTGCTCCGCGAAACCCTGCGCGCAGGAACGGGCGCGCCTTCTCTTTCAACCCCCTGGAGTACCCGTTCTCTCAATTCGGAAGGTGCCTGTATGCTCTGGTAGACAGCGGCGGCTTTTTTCAGCTTGTCGTCGTCCACGAATCTTTCGTTTTCTTTCATGTCAGCCTTCCTCCTCCATTCGTTTTTTCAGCATTTCCCGTCCGCGAGCCAGCCGCATTTTCAACGCAGACTGTCCGATCCCCAGAATTCCGGCAGTTTCCTCCACACTGAAGCCTTCGAAATAATAAAGGAGAATCGGTTCTCTGTACTTTTCCCCTAAAGCAAGAACCGCCTGCAGCACGCCGCTGCCCTCCGCCTCTTCCGGGCCGGGAACAGACGGTTCTTTCCCCGTCGTTTCCAGCAGCTCGTCAAGGGGCGTATAAACTCGAAGCTTCCTGCGTTTCAGACTGTCGCGGCACTGATTCACCAGCACTCTGGTAAGCCAGGCCCGCTCCTGCCTTTCCTGATTGAACTCCGGCACTTTTCCGATGATCTTTATGAACATGTCCTGCACGGCATCTTCGGCGTCCGCCCGGTTCAGCAAAATCGAACAGGCAAGACGGAACAGCATGTCTCCATAGCTGTCATAAAGCCGGGCGATCTCTTCGGAATGGCTCCGGACAATTTTCATGTTCCCCTCCTGTGTGATAAACGAATGTGTAAGGTTTTCGGTCACATTTTTTTCATTTCTTTTCGAAATATTTACGCCCGGCTTCGCAGGCCTTTTTTTCTACTCTTCCAGCGCTTCTTTGAAAAACTGATAGACGTCCTGCATGAACACCTCGTCCAGCTTGGACATTCTTGCCTTATCTACGCCGGCGTACCACCGTGCCGCTTCCCCTTCCGGCACATCTCCGCCGTATTGCTCCTGCAGTGCATCCCAGGAATCCGCTACTTCCTGGCGATATACCGCATTTTCAGGATCACGGAAGAGATCGCTGTGACCGTTCTGTCCGTCCTCGCTCCATCGGATGAACTTGGCGTTCGGATTGGTGATCTCTTCCTGATGTGCCATAATGGAAACCGTATCGCAGCCCACCACCTTGTCTTCGGTTCCCTGCATAATCAGTACCGGCGTATCCGTTTCATTGATGCATTCCGCAGCGGACAGGTTGGCAGCGCCGCCGAAGAGAGCTTTCTGATAAATCCAGATATATGGATATTCCGCATAGCGGAGCAGCCCCATATCATCCTTCACCCAGTCCATGATCATCTCCATCGGTGAATTGTATCCTGCCACGCTGACTGCAGCAGTAATGTCATGATCGTAGTGGAGAATGGACGCAACGGCCCAGCCGCCCCAGCTGTGACCGTAAAGGAGCACCGGCAGTTTTTTCAGTTCCTCGTTATGCTCCACATAGCTCAGTGCCGCATCCAGATCGATGACCGACTGGGACAGGCCCACGATTCCATCGCCCTCGCTGTCATAGCTTCCTGTATTGTCGAAAGCCAGTACCTTGAATCCCCGTTTGGCGAAATATGTCGCTTCTTTTATATAACTGTCTGCACCGCCGCCCATGCCGTGGCTGATGACCACCAGAGCCTGGGCCTTTTTCGGTCCATACAGATACCCCTTCAGCGTATTCCCCTGGGAAGGGAAGCCGATTTCGGTTCTGCTGTAATCCTGGGCAATGTCTTCATAGGACTGATAGACGGTTCGTTCCGGCCTGTCGGCCCGACCGAACATCTGCTGATAGGTATCATGAATCATGAGGAAGGATCCTGCGGAAAACATCACCACCAGAACCACCAGAAGAATCACCAGCACCTTCTTCATGTATTTCTTTTTCTGCTTCCTGCCGCTGTAATATTGTATATCCCCTGAGAACAGATATTTCACAGCCCTTACCTCCCTGTTTGTGTGTTTTTTCTTCAGTATAACAAGTATATCATCTTGCTTCGGAAAAGGAAAGAACGAAAAAAATCCATTTCCCAACTTATCGTCCGAAAATGGATTTTTCTGATATTCTTTCTGTGATCATAGATGCCTGCCGGAGTACTGTGCATGTATCAATGAATATGTCGGTTTCGTGTCTTTATTACGCTGTCACAGCAGCCTTATCGGACCAGCCGGAATATTCCTTTTCACCATTCACAGTGTTGAATCCGCGCACTTTGTAATAATACTTCGTGCCTGCTTTCACCTTGGTATCCACATAGGATCTCTTGCTTGTCTTTGCCAGCGGTTTCGTGCCGTATCCTGCAGATTTCTTTACAGATCTGAAGATTTCATAGCCTTCATAGTTCAGCTTTACATTGTTCTTGCCGGACCAGGAAATCTTTACAGCCTTCTTGCCATCCGCCTTGGCTGCAGCCGCCTTCACGGCCACTGCGGTCTTCTGCGCTGCAACTTTCTGTTTCGCATAGTTCAGCAGAACCGTGGAGGACTCGTATCTCTGGCGGTTGTCTTCTCCGCCGAAGGATACGGAAATAATGGTATGCATGTTATTGGACGCATCCGGCGTGTCGATGGCTGTGACGATGCAGGCACCGGACCGGTTGGTCGTTCCGGTTTTCAGTCCGATCA
>JAEDMR010000096.1 GCA_016302925.1 Bacillota bacterium | reverse complement strand
CCGAATTCTAAACCATTCATAAAATGCACTTCCGCAGATTTTCAAGCAAATCCTTTCAGATTCGCGCAAACTGAAAAATGCCTGCACAGTTTCCTGTGCAGGCACGGGTAATCAAAATAGTATGGACCCTCGTCTATTTCGCATTTTCTGCTTCGAACTTCTGCATGAATGCAATCAGCTTTTCCACGCCTTCCTTCGGCATGGCGTTATAGATGGAAGCACGCATGCCGCCGATGGAGCGGTGACCGGCCAGATTGATCAGGCCTTCTGCCTTGGCATCGGCGACGAACTTCTTATCCAGATCTGCATCGCCGGTCACGAATACCACGTTCATCAGGGAGCGGTCTTCCTTTGCAACCGGGCAATTGAACAGCTTGCTGGCATCGATGGCGTCATACAGCATTGCCGCCTTTTCTTCGTTGGCTTTCTGCTGTGCTTCGATGCCGCCCTTTTCCAGCAGATACTTGAACACTTCACCGGCTACATAGATGGAAAAGCACGGCGGGGTATTGTACATGGAATCGTTATCCGCGTGAATCTTATAATCCAGATAGGTCGGAACGGATGCGTCCGCATTGCCGATCAGATCCTCACGTACGATGACGATGGTCACGCCGGCAGGAGCCACATTCTTCTGCGCACCGGCCCAGATCAGACCGAACTTGCTTACATCCACCTTTCTGGACAGAATATTGGATGACATGTCGGAAACCAGAGGAATGTCTCCTGTTTCCGGAATGTAGTTGTATTCAGTGCCATAAATGGTGTTATTGTCCGTGAAGTATACGTAATCCGCATCCGGACGGATATCTTCCTTCTTAACCTTCGGGATCCAGGTGAAGGTATCCGCTTCGGAAGATGCCGCCACCTTGATATCACCAAACTTGGTTGCTTCCTTATATGCCTTCTTCGCCCAGGTTCCGGTTACGATGTAGTCCGCTTTTTTGGAATTCTTCAGCAGATTTAACGGCACCATGGAAAACTGCAGCGTGCCGCCGCCCTGTAAGAACAGTACTTTATAATTGTCCGGAATGTTCATCAGCTTTCTCAGGTTGACTTCTGCATCCTCAGCAATTTTCTTAAACTCCTTAGATCGATGACTCATCTCCATGACAGATTGCCCTGAGCCTTCATAATTCAGCAGGCTTGCCTGGACCTTCTCCAGCACTTCCAGCGGCAGCATGGATGGGCCGGCAGAGAAATTGTAAACACGATCATACTTGGTTGTCATTGTAATAAGTCCTCCTCTAAATCTAAAAAGTTTTGTCTTGAAAATTGTTTTATACCTCATAAATCTGTGGTATATTTAGATAGTTACCACAATTTTTCGAAATTACACAACGCAGGAGGAAAAAAAATGTATCAAATTGCAACCCTTAACAAAATCTCCAAAGTCGGACTTGCTGAACTGACGCCGGAGTACATGGTAATCGAAGACACCGCCAAAGCAGACGGCATTCTGGTGAGAAGTGCAGACATGCTCTCCATGGAGTTCAGCAGTGAACTGAAAGCCATCGCAAGAGCCGGCGCAGGTGTAAACAACATTCCTCTGGACCGGTGCGCAGAATCCGGCATCGTTGTATTCAATACGCCGGGTGCAAATGCCAACGCCGTAAAGGAACTGACCATCTCCGGTCTGCTGCTGGCAGCAAGACACATTCCGGCTGCTCTGTCCTGGGCAAAAGGTCTGACAGAGGATGTGAGCAAGACTGTGGAAAAAGGCAAGTCACAGTTTGCCGGAACTGAAATCACAGGAAAGACCCTGGGCGTAGCAGGCCTGGGCGCCATCGGCCGTAAGGTTGCTGCTGCAGCAGAAGCCCTGGGTATGAAAGTCTGCGGCTATGATCCGTTCTTCACCGGCGAAGCTGACTATACCGTATATGAAGATCTGAAGGAAATGCTGGCAGTCTGTGATTATGTGACCATCCACATTCCTGCCAATGACAGCACCAAAGGCATGTTCAACAAGGATCTGTTTGCTGCCATGAAGGACGGAGCGGTTCTGCTGAACTTCTCCAGAGACAAACTCGTAAACGATGTGGATCTGCTGGTTGCCATCGAAACCGGCAAGATTTCTCAGTACATCACAGACTTCCCGAATGACAACCTGGTGGGAAGAGACGGTGTGGTTCTGCTGCCGCATCTGGGTGCTTCCACGGCAGAAGCAGAAGACAACTGTGCTGTAATGGCAGTGAAAGAAATCCGCGACTACTTCGAGAACGGAAACGTGATCAATTCCGTCAACTTCCCGAAGGCTGACCTGGGTCCAATCAGCGGCAATGTAAGAATCGCCTTCATGACGAAGGATCTGGACAATCCGGTTGAAGCCATGACTGCACATCTGTCAGAAGCCGGCGTGGCAATCAAACGCATTGTAGGCGGAAACAAGAAGGGCTTCGGTTATGTACTGGCAGAACTGGACACCACAGAAGAAACCGGCGTGATCTTCCACGATGAGCACATCATTTCCATCCGGGAAATCAAATAATCAGAGAGGACAGAAAATGAACGGTACATCTCTGAATCAGCTTTATCATCGTCTCAATGCACTGACCATCTTCCGCGGCATCGCGGAAGAGCCGGTCATCTGCGGTCTGGAGGATCTGCTCTTTGCCATGGAGCAGCTGGACCTGGATGCCCAGCTGGGATGCTATGGTGCCTTCTGTCAGGCCGTCTTCGAGGAAGGCGGCGATCTGAGTCAGGCCATCTGCCGCATCGCACTGGAAGACGAAAATTTCTATATCATCGGCCGCGCCCGCAGTCAGCAGATGGCACCTGCCATCGACGAGGCGCTGGAAGCAGAACTCGATCTGCTGCAGGAGATTTCCCGGCTGACGCCGGCAATTCTGCAGGAGGAAATTGCATATGATGGCTTTCTGCCCGGCTGGACCGTTTCCGATGTGGATATCCGTGCCGCCTATCATAAACAGATTGCAAACATCGCCTCCACCGGCTACGGCATTTTCGCCCGGTACAACGGTTTCACCGTGAAGGACGGACAGCTGGTGCCGATCCGCAGTATGGATAGCCAGACTCTGGACAGCCTCTATGGCTATGAACGGGAGCGGAACCTGGTTCTGGAAAACACCCGGGCTCTGGTGGAAGGCGGAAAAGCCTGCAACGTTCTGCTCTACGGCGATGCGGGAACCGGAAAAAGTTCCACCATCAAGGCAGTGGCACGTCATTTCTTCGACCAGGGACTGCGCATCGTGGAATTCAAGAAAAACCAGCTGGCAGACATCCTGCCGATTATGGAGTTTCTCTCTGACATTCCGCTGAAGTTCATCTTCTACATCGATGACCTAAGCTTCTCTGCCAACGATGACACCTTCTGTGAACTGAAGGGAATTCTGGAAGGCAGTGCCGCCAGCTATGCAGGCAACATCGCCATTTATGCCACCAGTAATCGCCGCCATCTGATCAAGGAATCCATGGAAGACCGGGTGGGAAATCAGCTTCACGTGAATGATACGCTGCAGGAAACCATGAGCCTTGCAGCCCGGTTCGGGCTCACCATCACCTTCTCCAAGCCGGAAAAGGATCTGTATCTGGAAATTGTCCGGAGTCTGGCTGCCGATTACGGCATCGGTCTTCCGGATGAAGAACTCTGCCGCCGTGCAGAAGCCTTCGCCATCCGTCAGAACGGCCGCAGCCCGCGAACTGCCAAGCAGTTCCTCCAGCTGACGAAAATCGGCCTGTAATATGTATATAAAAAACCGCTCTGCCGGAAAATCAATTCTCCGAAGGGCGGTATTATTATGCCTTGATTTTTCCTAATCGTAAGATGCTGTCATGCGATCAGCAGCGGCACCAGCACAGGTACCGCAATACACATGAACAGCCCCGTCATAAATGAGTAGACAATGATATCGCTGCGGGTGGATTTCTCCACGATGGGCAGACAGATGTCCATGGCACAGACGCCGGGAACCGCCGTACATTCCAGATATCCAAAAACTCTTGCAAACATTGGAACCCCTATGATGCCCAGTACTTCCCGCATTACATTATGCATGAAAGAAACGGCACCAGCCACCGTATGGCCGGCCTCGGTAATCAGGCCCGGCGCCAAAGTATACCAGCCGAAACCGGCGGAAACCGCCGCACTTTCCGCGATGGTCAGGGAAGAAACACATCCGTACAGAACGCCGCCTGCCAGAGAGCCGGCAACAGCCAGAAGAGGAATCACGATGACCTTCACTCCCACATGCTTCAGATGCTCCGCGATTTCTCCCGTAAGACCCAGGCTGAAGCCGATTACGCCGAGAATCAGGCAGACACCTGCCATTAGCAGATTGCCGCAGACTTCATGAAAGTGCTCCATCGCCGCATCCGTCGACGCGAAGCGAGGAACCAGCAGATGGCCGAAAACCATGCCGCATGCCACAAATCCCAGGATCAGCAGCGTCATCTTCAGATCACCAGACGGATTCTCGTTTCCAGAGGCGAACGTCTCGCCGGAAGGCTCCCCGGAAGACAGTTCAGGAGATAGCGCATCAGACGCCGCAGAGGAATCAATCTTCGGCAGACCGTAACGATCGAGACGGAAGATTTTGCGCCCAAAGGTCACAAACACCATACTTCCCGCCACTGCCGCCGCAGTCACCAGCACCGCCTGCAGACCGATGGTTCCCAGACTGGAGGTCACCTCCTTATCGGATCCCATCTCCAGACCCATGATAAAAACAAGGGCGCAGATAATGCCCGTCATGGCCGGATTCAGGAAGCCGAAATACGATGCTTTCTCCCGCAGCCGACTGGCTGCAAAATAGCAGGCAAGCATGATCCCCCAGTATAAAATCAGCAGTTTTACCGTATCCATGACCTTCACCTACCCTATGATAGCAGGCACCAGAATCGGCACCAGAATACTCAGGATTACGCCGGATACGAAGGAATACACGGCGATATCGCTTCGTGTGGACTTTTCTACAATTGGAAGGCACACATCCATTGCTGCAGCACCCGGCATGCCGGTTGTCTCTATATATCCAACCTTTTTTGCAACCGCAGGGATCAGTACGATAGAAAAGAGTTCCCGCATCACGTTATGTAAAAAGGAAACTGCGCTGGCGGTCACATACCCGTTTTCCATAATAATCCCCGGTGCAAGCGTGTACCAGCCGAATCCTGCACCCACTGCCAGGCACTCTTTCACAGACAGATCCATGAACAGGCTGCACAGCAGCGCGCCGCCCAGGGTCCCCACGATGACTGCAGCCGGAAAGACCAGGATACGCAAACCGACTTTTCGGAAATTGTCGATGACCGTTCCTTCCAGTCCCAGATCCATGCCCACGAAAATCAGCAGAAGGCAGAGACCGATCTTGATCCCCAGTCCTGCCAGACTGTCAAAAGTGTCCATATTTCCGGCGAATGCCCGCCGGATCACAAAAAATCCGAAAACCATACCGATGACCACCGAAACGAGAATAGCGATGGTGGTGGAATTACTGCCTTTCTTTTCTTCCTCCGCAGTTTCCGCCGGGGATTCTTCCCTGGTTTTTTTCATGGTCTGCTCCGGAACATTTTCCGTTTCCACCGCAGCCGCTCCGTCCTGCAGTCTTCCATATCGGTCTATTTTCATCACATGGCGGGCCAGCCAGATGGCCGCCACCGAAAAACTCATGATCACAACCGTCATGAGAAATGCAGAAACACCGATGGTGCTGATATTAGCCGTAACCTCCTCATTGGATCCCATCCGCATCCCCATCAGGAGAACCAGAATCACCAGAGCAACAAGCTGCACCTTCCCTGTCCAGCCCAGATTCTGCCGCACGCTGCGCAGCCTGCTTCCCAGAATATATCCCACCAGTGTAATACCAAGATACAAAATCAGATCACCCATGTTTCTTTCACTCCTTTTTCATCAGCCAAATGTCGTCCGGCAGATGCCCGCTCCCTTGATTATACAGTTTTCCTTGACAAAAGTCCACACACATTATATTCTTTATTTTATAGAAGCGGCTGTCCGATGCGGGCCGTTCTGGCAGAAAACGGAGGAAAATGACATGAAAGTACGTGCAAACCTGATGAATGCCGACGATATGAACCGTGCTCTGAAGCGGATTTCCCATCAGATCCTGGAACGGAACCAGGGAGCGGACCATATCGTTCTGCTGGGGATCAAAAGCCGTGGAATCCCTCTGGCGGAACTTCTGGCGGATCATCTTCATACGATTGAGGGCGTTCAGGTTCCGGTAGGCCAGCTGGACATTACCCGTTTTCGAGACGACCGCAGCCGAGCTGCAGGCGAGGATACCAGCCGGATTCCCGTGGACATTACCGGCAAACATGTCATTCTGGTGGACGACGTGCTGTATACCGGACGGACGGTCCGGGCAGCCCTGGATGCCGTTTCCGCATATGGCCGCGCAGCCTCCATTCAGCTGGCAGTCCTCATCGACCGGGGCCACCGGGAGCTCCCGATTCGTGCAGACTATGTGGGCAAAAATGTACCGACTTCCAAGTCTGAATTTGTTGCCGTATATCTGGAGTCTTCCGACGGTCGAACCGGCGTGGAGCTGCTGGGAAAAGAGTGTGAATCGACTCAATTTTGATTCAGCTTGTTCCATTTTCGGCTCAAAATATGTCCGTCCGGCGTTCTGAAAATGCAGAGTTTTTCTTCTGTCAAATTTCTTAGTGTGTAAAATGGCTGAATTCAGCCATTTTTATTTTTTCAACGTTTCACCGTGCCCGTTTATAGCAGTTGGCACGGTTTATGCTATATACAATGGTAATTCAAAAAAGAAATGTGTCTTGCCCAAAGTTGAGGATTGACACATTGTAGAAAAAATTGTAACATGGACGTAAGAAATATTACATTCCGGAGGTAAGTATTATGGCAGATAAGGCAAAGTTAAAAGCTGCATTCACTGAAGCGTGGGATGCAAACGCAGCAATGCTGGGCGGCGCTGAAAAGATCGCTGTTCTGAAAACCGCAATCAAGGCAATCGCAGAAAGAGATTTTCTCGATGCAACGGACGCTGAGATTGACGAAGTCATCGCAGAATGCTTAAAGGAAATAAACGCAGCTGCAGCCGACTTCACGCATCAGACCTGGACCATGCCTCGCTAATTCGCATAGGGTACAGCATCTTTGAAATCAGAAAAAATCCGCTACAGACCGTAGCGGATTTTTTTTCTTGCAAGGGTTGCCTGCGGAAGATTCAGATATTCCGCAGCCTTTCTGGTTGTTCCTTCTTTTTTCAGTGCGTAGGCAATAAGCCTGCGTTCCTGTTCCTCCATAATCTGGTTGAAATCCACCATATCTTCCCTGCCGACTTCCTTCCGCAGATTGATAATCATTTCCTCGTAGACCGTATCGTTGAGCAGGTGCTCCACCGTTTCTCCGCCGATGATTCTGTCCCGTTCGCTGATGTACAGCCGGTGAATCACATTTTCCAGTTCCCGGACA
>JAEDMR010000095.1 GCA_016302925.1 Bacillota bacterium | reverse complement strand
ATTTCATTAAATACGATCATGTAGCCTTCATCTACGCCCATGCCCGGTTTCGCCAGGATCTGATCCGGCTGGGTTGCCATGGCAACATCTACGCAAACCTGTGCGGAACGGTCGGTTTCGTTGCAGGTACCGCCTTGGTAAGCGCCGATGCCTTTTTCTTTACAGTAGATCACGGCTTCTGCGATATTGTTGATGCCGCCTAGGTCAGGTGTCTTGATCTGAACCATGTGGCCGGCCTTGTTGTCTGCGAAGTACTTGATGTCTTCCAGGGTGTTGCACCATTCGTCGGCAACCAGTTCCACGTCGATGCCTCTTTCGTCAACCAGTGCGGTCAGTGCAGCCAGTGCCTGCATCTGTGCTTCTCTTTCTTCTGCGTCCATCGGGCCTTCGATTCTCAGCTTGAACGGCTTGGCAGCTTCCACCATTCTTTCCAGGGCGTCTGCCATGGCTTCGTAGTTGTTTACGCCATAAGCCATGCCCATGGTGCCGTATACGTCGATGTGCAGTACCGGTCTGTATTCTGCAGACGGAGCCAGCTGCTGGATTCTGGCGGACAGCCACTTGATGTATTCGATGAGGATTTCGCAGTTTCTGCCCAGCTTGGTGTCCACGTTATTGATCAGTGCGTGCGGCAGAACGTCTGCGCCCTTCATGATCATTTTATCGGCATTGTCATACCGGTTGTCGCCGGACTGGGTGAAGATCGGGATCTGACGATATTCCGGCTTCAGGCCGTATTCTTCTGCGATCACTTCGGTCATCATCTTCTTGTTTGCCTTGGCAACGGCATCCAGAATGGCCTGGGATACGCCGTAGCGGATGGCGGTGTGGAGACGTTTGCCTTCCACTTCGATGGCTTCCATTGCAGCGCACATGTCACGGAAGTTGGTGATCTCCTGGCCTGCCAGGGTCGGAGCGACATATTTCTCGATAACCGGAATGAAGTCTTCTGCCAGGAACAGCGGGTCGCGGCCGCCTGCACCGGAGTACTGTACGGCTGCGCAGTCGCCGTAGGCAACCTGGCCGTCTTCCAGCACCAGCATCACAGAGATGGCTTCGCCTGCCTGACGGACTGCGGAGAAACCTGCAGTGACCGGCTGACCGATATATGCGGAACCGTCGGCCTTGGCGCCGCCTTTGATGGCGCGCTGGTCGTCGAAGAAGAAACCGGTTCTGCCTTTGGAACAAATTACTTTTGTGATTTTCATTTCATTATCCTCCTACATAATAAACAGTTTGCAGGCTTTCGTGCTTCGGCGAAGTGATTCCGCAGACACCACTGCGGCGTCGAGGACTAAACGGAGCCAAAGCAGCGGAAGCTGTTATTTCCATGGGCGGCCTACCAGCCGGCCCTTACTGATTGCATATACTTCTTCGATGACCATCTGGAAGGAAGCAGGGCGCTTTTCTTACTGCGCTCTTTCTTCGATCTTTTCTTTGTTGAAGTCCTTCAGTTCCTTGGTGAGCGGAACGCCTGCAGGATTCAGGATACGGATGGCACCTGCATTGTCTCTTGCAGGCAGCATCTTTCCGGCGTTGAATTTGCTCGGTGCGAACGGGATATCGATGACGCCGGCCTGGAAGGCACGTACAGTACCGACAGCCAGGTCACCTTCGCCCAGCTCGAATACCTTGTCCACGATGCAGCGGGTTTCTGCGGAGATGATCATCATTTCCTGCACGACATGGCTGGTGTTAGATAACTGCTGATCGCCCAGCATGTTGATGATCTGCTTCGTGCAGCGCAGACCCTGTGCGTTGGCTTCCTTCGTTGGAACGCCCATGGCTTCGTGCGGTGTCTTGACGATGACCTTGGTGGCCTTCGACAGAGCGGCGATGGTGCTGCCCCAGGAAATGACGGAGAAGGCCTGGGCTTCATCCTGCGGGAAGCCGCCCATCCACTGGTGCAGTACGGTGGTGACTTCCACATCGTTGTAACCATATTTATGTAAATATTCTTCGGTCAGGGAACCCAGGGAACGGATGGCTGCCACGTCCTGTACCAGGTTTCCGCACTGGCCGTAACCTACGGTGATGTTCTTTACGCCCTGTTCTGCTGCCAGCAGAGATTCGATGATGGCAACGGCATGGGAGATGCATGGAGGAACCAGAGTTCCGGTCAGCGGACCGTAAGGTTCCCGGTTGATGCTGATGCCGGCTTCCTCGTAGATACCGGTGAGGCGGTCACAGTACTGCCAGTCGCGGATGGTCTTTTCCAGCTGCACATTCTTCGCGTACGGAATGTTGTAGGAAATACCGCCGCCTTCGTAGCTGGTGAAGCCTGCCGCATAGGAGATTTCTGTCAGCAGACGGGCATCCGGTGTACCGTGGCGGATCTGTACCGGCGTATCCAGTTCATTGATGATGTCACGGCATGCATACAGACCGTGGTTGACAACCGGCAGACCGTTGAGCATGGATTTGCTTTCGCGGACGGATTCCTGGATGCCGACTTCCGCTTCCTTGTAGCGGTTCTGACGGGTGTAGCTGTCAATGGTGGTCGGCAGCAGATCTGCGCCGCCCTTGTCCTGCAGATAAGTCAGCAGCTCAATGTGATCTTTTACCAGGGCAACGCCTGCACGAGGCTGAATCAGAGTCTTTCCTTCTTTCTTGGCTTTGATCAGCTTTTTGCCGAAGACTTTGTGTTCCGGCAGGTTCTGATGAAACTTCACCGCCTCATCAAAATCCACATCTGCGCCGGTTGGCCACTGGGCCAGAACTTCTTTCTGCTGACTGTAAAATTCGTCGTTTGTCAGTTTTTTATTTTGCAGTTCCATAGGATGTTAGCTCCTTTTTCATAATTTTCAGTGCGGTGTCGGGGGCGTACTGGCTCAGCAGGCCCATGGCCGACAGGATATATTGTGTATCAATCAGGATCTCTGCGTTTTTCGGTTTCAGAGACGCGGGCTGTGCCATATCATACAGGGCGTGGGATGCAATGGCTCTTGCTGTATCCGGTTCGTTGTGGATCAGAGAGCCGCCGGTCAGAATGATCTTATCTACCCGGGAAAGATCTTTTCCGGCCTGGACATAAGCTTCTCCCACCGGGGTGTAGACTTTTTCCACCGTACCAGCATGGCGGGTGATTCCCACCTTGATGGCCATGGAGGCCAGGGCCTGATCCAGCCGTTTCTTTTCGTCGGTGTCCGGCAGGCTGTCGGTATGAGTGGTAATCTCTGCAAGCAGCGTTCTGACCCGCTCTTCCGTCAGACCGGAAAGCTGGCTCAGCATCGGGATCCCCACGGCTTCGGCGATTCCTGCGGCGCTGTACCGCATGCCGATGTCACCTTCCACGGTTCGCTTGGCATAAGGCTCAGGCAGGCCTTTCAAAATGGTTCCCGCCCGGTCCGGTGCACCGTCTGTCATGGAGTAAATGTCGGTGGTAGCACCGCCCACATCTACGGCAACCAGTTCACCCAGCCCTTTTTCCGACCTGGTGCCTCTGGAAAGAAGCTCCATGGCGGCCAGTACGGCTGCCGGCGTCGGCATCATGATACCGGAGATCAGCTGGCTTGCCTGGGAAAGTCCCTTGGCCTTGATGATCCGGTCCAGGAAGATCTCACGGATCTTTGCCTGTGCGGGTCCGATATTGAGTTCGTTGAATTTCGGCATTACGTTTTCGCAGCGGATGACCTGGCGTCCTGCTTCGGTCAGAATCTTTTCACAGGCTCTGGCTGCAGTCCGGTTCCCGGCCAGAACCACCGGAAAGTCCGCCTTGCATTCTGCCAGCACCTGTGCATTCTGGATGATGTTGTCCTTGTTGCCGCCGTCGGTTCCTCCGGTGAGAAGGAAGATATCCGGTCTCAATGCTTCGATTTCTTCCGCATCGTCTTCCGTCAGCTCATAGGAGTAGACTTTCATCACCTTGGCACCGGCCCCCAGGGCAGCCTGCCTTGCGGCTTCTGCGGTCAGCTCGGGAACCAGCCCGCTGCTGATCATCTTCAGTCCGCCGGCCGCACTGGAGCAGGCATACCGCTCTGCGAAATCCAGCTTCCCGATTTTTTCTTCCAGCCTGGTCATAGCCTCCTGCAGGCCTTCGCCCACATCGGTCTGTACTGTGGTGTAGGCAGCTGCGGTGCCCAGCAGTGTTTCGCTGTCCAGATCCACGGCGGTAACTTTCGTGTTGGTGCTGCCGAAATCAATCATCAGAATTGGTTTCATCTGCGTCACCTTGCTTTCCTATTCGATTCCCAGATCCTCTTTCAGATATTTGATCGTTTCTTCCGGTGCGGTTCCCGGTCCGAAGACACGGTTGAAGCCCATCTTCTTGAATCTGGCTTCCACTTCATCGAAAGGTTGCTTGCCTACGACGATGTTGCCGCCTATATAAAGGAGGATATTCTTCAGTCCGGCTTCGTTGCATTTTTCTCTCAGGCCGCGGCAGTCCAGTTCGCCGTGTCCGTAAAGAGAGGATACCATGATGGCATCGGCGTCGGTTTCCACAGCGGCTGCTATGTACTCTTCCTGAGAAACCATCACGCCCAGGTTGGTTACGTCGAAGCCGGCGTCCTCAAAAGCGTGATAGAGAATCTGAATTCCTACTGCGTGTACATCTGCGCCGATGACGCCGATGACTAATTTCTTTTTGTTTTCCACTTTCGTACCTCACGTTTGGATTCACCCTTGCGGGAGAATGTATTATATCTATTATAATATATTGTTATATCTCAATGGTCAACGGTTTAATTGTTCAAAAAAAGTTTTTCAACAGGAGAATAAAAAAACGTACCCGCGGGAGTTTACCCCGGGGGTACGTTTTGACAGTCTATAAGGCGGTCCGGTTTGCGATGTTCGACCATCTGGTATAATATCGCTTTCCATCGAGCACACGTACACCGCGTACCTTGTAATAGTAGCGTGTGCCTTTCTTCAATGATTTCGTGTTGTTATAATAAGTTGCCTTTCCCGTCTTGGTCTGATAGAAAGGCTTCGTACCATAGCCGGTGGTTTTTTTGGTGGAACGAAATACCTGGAAATAGTCAACTTTATATCCCGCAGATTTTTTCCATGCAACCTTAATCTTCCCCTTAACAGCGGATGTGGAAGCCTTTATGGTCGTTGCCTGTACACCCTTGATGGTTTTCGTGATGTTCGCTGCTGACGGTTTATCATCTTCTTCGCCATAGATGACAACCTTTACCACATCACCATCCTTCAGTTTAATCGGCTGGCCTAGGGGCAGTTCCATGCCGTTTAAGTACATATCGGTGATTACATAGCTGAGCTTCGGTTCAATTCTTATGGTATTCCCATCCACGATCACCACATCGGCACGGTTCATATCCATATCCAGCGTATAACTGCCTGTTGTCTCCATTATCGAATAAACTTTTGCACCGCAGACGGAACAGGTTCTCTGCATTTTTCCGGTCTGAAGCAGCGTAGGCTGTACAAGCACAAGATCCTTCGCAGTATTATATATATGTTTTGCCTGCTGGGACTTCTGACCGCATCCACAGAGATAGTAATGGGTATTATCATCATAGGTGTATGTCGTGCTGAATACATGCACATGCTCGCCGGTGTCATCCTGGCTACCTACAACTCTGTTTTTATAGTCAGTGCCAAACGCTTCGCCGGTGTTGCTGCAGTTTTCTACTGTAACACCCTCGCCCGCATAGCCGACGATCAGACCAATATTTTCACTTCCCGATATGGTGCTGTAATTGATACAGTTTTTCACCACCGTATTGGTGCATTGCCCAACGATTCCGCCTGAATTAAAGCTTTCACTTTTTCCCGCTGTATGATAGCATCCCTCTAAAATTTGACAGCGGCTGGTGCAGTTTTCGATACGGGTGATTGCATTGCTGTCACCCCATGTGTTTACTGTCTTTCCCAAAATTCCGCCGGAATATCCCCGGTTGGCCAAAATTCCATCTATAGCATGACAGTTTTCTATCACCGTCCCGTTCCACGCCACCGCACAGATTCCGGCACAGTTTGCTCCTCTGAAGTAAAAGTTTTCAACGGTCACATTTCGGATCACGGCTCCGTCGCATCTTCCGAACAGTGCATATTCGTCGCCGCTGTCGGAATCAAAAACCAGACCGGAAATTGCATGATTGTTTCCCTCAAAAATTCCCGAAAAAGTTCCGGTCGTCTGCCCGTTATGAGTTGCGATTGGCTGCCACCATGTGATAGCACTGGCATCTGTAATGTTCTTTCCGTTAAGCGTCGGCGAATATTTTCCCGTCTCCCCCATATGAGAGATCTGTCCTTCCACCACCGTGATATCACTGAGAAGTTCGACTGTGGATCCTTGAAAGTTTGCCCCCGTTCTTGCGATTTCAGCGAAATTCAGGAGCTCCTCCTTGTTGGAAATCGTGTATGTCTTCCCACTTTCAATTGCAATATCCGTGGTGTTCAGCGGAATTTTTCCGGCAGCGTTTGCGGGTGCGACCTGTGTCAGAAGCATGAAAAGCATCGCAATAAATATGACAGAACATGCTTCAGTAAACTTTATTACTTTCTTCATTTGCATTACCTCCAGAGAAATATATCATGGAATACATTTATTGTACTGAAAGAGTAAGAAAGATGCAAGAAACTTCTGTCACAGCATTGACAAATACACTTGGCAATGCGAAGATGTAGTCAAAAGAAATGCCAATAAAACTTGGCGAATAGATTTTGGGAGGAAAGATTATGGACAGAGAAGAGATTTGTAGGTGACATATGGATAGCGAATTGATATTGAAAAACAGACTGAAAGAAATCCGGACGAAGCAGGGATTATCCCAGGCCAGGCTGGCAGAAATCATGGGGCGTGTCCAGGAACACTATCCGCTCCATCGAAACCGGGCAGTTCAGCCCGATGACGAAGCTGGCTCTGGTAATCTGCATTGCGTTGGATAAGAAATTCGAGGATGTATTTTACTTTTAGGCGGCAGGAAAGGGGTGTGCGTTATGTTTATGGAACGGTTTGTTTCGGCTGTACCCATTGCGGCGGGGTGGTCGGCGGACCGAAAGTTCTGCGTGACGGATACAGACGGAACAAAATATCTTCTCCGGATTTCGTCGCCGGAGAAGGAGGCGTACAAGCGTCTGGAGTTTCAGATGATGGAAAGCGTTGCTGCTCTGGGAATTCCCATGAGCCGTCCCGTAGAATTCGGCGTGTGCGAGGAAGGGGTCTATTCGCTGCAGTCCTGGATCGATGGTATGGATCTGTCTGAGGCGCTGAAGCCCATGGGTGCCGAAACCCGATATGAGTACGGTGTGGAGAGCGGTCGGATTTTAAGAAGGATTCAGGAGGCGCCGGTTCCGCCGGAAGAAAACGAGGAGAGCTGGGACGATTATTATAATCGGAAGATCGACCGGCGGATTTCGGCTGCGGTGGAATGCCCGGTGAAGTTCCGCGGGCAGAATCGACGGATACTTCGGCGGGAAGAATTGCGTGCCGCAGGAATTCTGGAAGCTGCTGGCGTTTTACCTGGTATCCACCGAGATCAGCAGTCCGAACTGGGCATGCCAGTTTGATGCCGGTGCGGTACAGAAAAGTGTGC
>JAEDMR010000094.1 GCA_016302925.1 Bacillota bacterium | reverse complement strand
ACACAGAGCGCTGAAATTACACAGAGCACTTCCGTAGCAATGACCACCGTGGCAGGAAACGAAAAAGCAATCGGCTACATCTCCCTGGGCAGCCTGGATGATTCCGTGAAGGCAGTGAAAGTTGACGGTGTGGAACCTTCCGTAGACACCATCAAGGCAGGACAGTATGCCGTTTCCAGACCGTTTGAAGTTGTGACTAACGACGAACTGTCCGATCTGGCTGCAGACTTCATCTCCTACATCATGAGTGCCGAAGGTCAGGCTATCATCGCACAGGAAGGTTACATCACCATCGACGATAACGCACCGGCTTACGAACAGAAATCCGACCTGTCCGGCAAAATCGTACTGGCTGGCTCCACTTCTGTATCCCCGGTTATGCTGGTTCTGGCTGACGCTTACAAAGCCATCTACAGCGGTGTTGAAATCGAAGTTCAGCAGACCGGTTCCGGCGCAGGTATCACCAGCACCATCGAAAAGGCTTGCGACATCGGAATGTCCTCCAGAGCTCTGAAGCCGGAAGAACTGGAACAGGGTCTGACGGAAACCACCATCGCAATGGACGGTATCGCAGTTATCGCAAACAAGGCTAACACTGTAGAGGACCTGACTTCTGAACAGATTCGCCAGATCTTCACCGGTGAAGTGACAGACTGGTCCGAAGTACAGTAAACTGTATGGAATAACCGGAAAGGAAAGGGTTATGAGAAAGATTATCGAACTGATTATGAAAATCGTGTTCCTGCTTTCCGCCTGCATTTCCGTACTGGCTGTCGCTGTAATATGCTACTTCCTTTTCTCCGAGGGCCTGCCGGCAATTGCCGAGATAGGCCCCGGAAACTTTCTGGGAGGAACCCTCTGGAAACCACTGGAGGGTTTGTTTGGCATTTTGCCGATGATCATCGGCAGCATTTATGTGACGGCCGGCGCGATTCTGATTGGCGTGCCAATAGGACTGCTTTGTGCGATTTTTATGGCAAAATTCTGTCCCGCGAAGCTGTACCGGTTTCTGAAGCCCGCCATCGATCTGCTGGCGGGGATTCCGTCCATCGTATACGGCTTTTTCGGCCTTGTGGTCATCGTGCCTGTGATGCAGGTTCTCACGGGGACCAGCGGGAAAGGGGTGCTGACGGCATCCATCATGCTGGGCATCATGATTCTGCCCACCATCATCAGCGTGTCGGAGTCATCTCTGCGGGCTGTACCGGAAAGCTATTATGAAGGCTCTCTGGCACTGGGGGCAACCCATGAGAGAAGTGTATTTTTCGCAGTGCTGCCGGCAGCCAAGTCTGGCATTATGGCGGGTGTCATCCTGGGAATCGGCAGAGCCATCGGGGAAACCATGGCCGTCATCATGATCGCCGGAAACCAGCCGGTGATTCCGTCGTCCCTCACTTCCGGCGTGCGGACACTGACGGCCAATATCGTTATGGAAATGGGTTATGCGACAGGTCTTCACAGAGAAGCGCTGATCGCGACCGCGGTTGTATTGTTTGTTTTCATACTTATCATAAATGTATCATTTTCTCTTTTGAAAAGGAGGAATGACGGATGAATCTTGTGCAATATCTGAAAAAACATCCTTTTTCATTTTTTCTCCGTATGCTGGTATACGTCAGTGCTGTCATCACCGTTACCGTTCTGGTCTTTCTGATCGGATATATTCTGTATAAAGGAGTGCCCAGTCTGACGCTGCCCGGCATTTTCGACTGGAAATTCACCAGCAAGAACATGTCTATGACACCGGCCATTATCAATACGGTTCTGATGACGGTACTATCTCTGCTGATGGCAGTGCCCATCGGCGTGTTTGCGGCCATTTATCTGGTGGAATATTCGAAAAAAGGAAATAAGCTGGTGAAGCTGATCCGCGTGACGGCCGAAACGCTGTCCGGTATTCCGTCCATCGTGTACGGTCTGTTCGGCTTTATCGTATTCGTCATCACCCTGGGATGGAGCTACACGCTGCTGTCAGGCGCCATTACCCTGTCCATCATGATTCTGCCTCTGATCATGCGTACCACGGAGGAAGCTCTCATGGCGGTACCGGATTCCTTCCGGGAAGGCAGCTTCGGACTGGGAGCAGGACGGCTTCGCACGGTATTCCACATCATTGTGCCGTCTGCCATGCCCGGCATTCTGTCCGGCGTTATTCTGGCCATCGGTCGTATTGTAGGAGAATCGGCGGCGCTGATCTTTACGGCAGGCACCAATCCGGTGGTACCGGACAGCGTGTTTTCTTCGGTCAGCACCCTGTCTGTACACATGTACGCACTCATGACAGAGGGTCTGTATGTGGATCAGGCATATGCAGTGGCAGTGGTACTTCTGGTAGTGGTGATTCTGATTAACGCATTGTCAGCAGCCCTGGCCAGAAAACTGACGAAGAAGTAGGAAAATCAGGAGGATAATATATATGGATAAAATGGTACTGAGCAATGTGGACCTGTACTACGGCGATTTCCATGCACTGAAGAATATCAGTCTGGATATCCCTGAAAATCAGATCACGGCCTTCATCGGTCCTTCCGGCTGCGGCAAGTCCACACTTTTGAAAT
Organism: Bacillota bacterium; assembly: GCA_016302925.1. Lineage (GTDB taxonomy): Bacteria > Bacillota > Clostridia > Peptostreptococcales > Anaerovoracaceae > RGIG7179. The sequence goes on along the minus strand of JAEDMR010000094.1, from coordinate 5,016 downwards.
CGCTCAACAGAATGAATGATCTGGTGGAGGGCTGCAAAATAACCGGCAGCTTCCTGCTGGACGGCGAAGATATCTACGGAAATATGGATGTCAATGAGCTGAGAAAACGGGTTGGCATGGTATTTCAGAAGCCGAATCCGTTTCCTATGAGCATCTACGATAACGTGGCCTACGGCCCGAGGACCCATGGCGTCCGGAGCCGGGTAGCACTGGATGAGATTGTGGAGCGGTCCCTGAAAGACGCAGCTATCTGGGATGAAGTGAAGGACCGTCTGAAGAGTAGTGCCCTGGGACTGTCCGGCGGACAGCAGCAGAGGCTGTGTATCGCCCGGGCTCTTGCCGTGGAGCCGGAGGTTCTGCTGATGGACGAAGCGACTTCGGCGCTGGATCCGATTTCCACTTCCAAGATAGAAGACCTTGCAGTGGAGCTGAAAGACAAGTATACTATAGTTATGGTAACCCATAACATGCAGCAGGCCACCCGGGTGTCGGATAAGACGGCATTCTTCCTTCTGGGGGAGATCGTGGAATTCGATGATACAGAGAGACTGTTCTCCATGCCGAAGGATAAGAGAACAGAAGATTACCTTACAGGGAGGTTCGGCTGATATGAGAAACCGTTTCGACCAGCAGCTGGCGCTGCTGAATGTGGAGCTTGTAACCATGGGCGCGCTTTGTGAAGAGGCCCTTGTTTATGCGACCCGTGCGCTGTTTCAGCGGGAAGAGGGCATGATCACCCGGGCAGAGGAAGCGGAAGCCCAGATCGATCAGAAGGAAAAGGATATCGAAAATCTCTGCATGAAGCTCCTGCTGCAGCAGCAGCCGGTGGCCAGAGATCTTCGCATTATCTCTTCTGCGCTGAAGATGATTTCCGATATGGAACGAATCGGAGATCAGGCGGCGGACATTGCGGAAATTGTAAAATATATGGAAGACCACCGGATCCCCGGCCCGGATCATCTGCGGGAGATGTCTGACTTTGCCGCCGGTATGGTGACGGCAAGCATCAACTCCTTCGTCAATAAGGATCTGGAGCTAGCGAAAAAAGTAATTCTGGATGATGACGTGGTGGATGATTATTTTGAGAAGGTAAAGAGTGACTTGATTGCCGAAATCGCCCAGGCCGGTCAAACTGACGATCCGGTGCGGAACGGACAGTTTTATCTGGACCTTTTGATGATTGCCAAATACATCGAACGCATCGGCGATCATGCGACTAACATCGCCGAGTGGGTGGTGTACAGCATCACCGGGGCTCATCCGGAGGAGACTAACTAAGACAGACAGAAAGAGGAAAACTATGATTTATTTGCTGGAGGATGACAACAACATCAGAAATTTCGTGACTTATGCACTGAATAATTCCGGACTGGACGCAGAAGGATTCGCCGCACCCCGGGAGTTCTGGGCGGCCATGGAAAAGCAGAAGCCGCAGCTGGTGATGCTGGATATCATGCTGCCGGAGGAGGACGGACTGTCCATTCTGGCCCGACTTCGGAAGGCCCCTGCTACGAAGAATCTGCCGATCATGATGCTGACTGCCCAAAGTACGGAATACGACAAGGTGGTGGGGCTGGACGGCGGAGCGGATGATTATGTGACCAAACCCTTCGGCACCATGGAGCTGATCGCCCGGGTGAAGGCGCTGCTGCGGCGAGCAGAACCGGTTTCCGATACCAGAGTGTACGAGGCAGGCGGACTGTTTCTTTCCCCGGCGAAACATATCGTCCGGGTGAAGGGTGAGGATGTGGCACTGACCCTGAAGGAGTTTGAGCTGCTTTCCTATCTGTTTAAGAACCGGGGGAATGTGCTGACGCGGGATCAGATCCTGCAGGAAATCTGGGGATATGAGTTCGATGGAGAAAACCGGACGGTGGATGTCCATATTCGGACGCTTCGTTCCAAGCTGGGTTCCTGCGGCGAGCTGATTGAGACGGTGCGCGGCGTGGGGTATCGCATCAGCGCAGAGTAGAGGAGTAAAACATAAAATGACGAAAAAGATTTTCACAGGGATTATAGCCGTGTCACTGATTATCATGCTGTGCTGCACCGGTCTGATCATGGGTGTCATGTATGATTATCTGGGAACGCAGATTGATAAGGAACTGGAGAACGAGGCGAACCTGGTGGCCACCGGCATGGAGCAGGACGGAACCGATTACCTGCAGCGCATCGAAAAAATCGGCAGTCTGAAGAGCAGGGTCACTCTGGTGGATGCCACCGGCAGTGTTCTGTATGACAGCCAGGCTGATGAACAAACTATGGAAAACCACCTGGAGCGGGAGGAGATCCAGCAGGCGCTGATTTCCGGCGAAGGCCATGCGGTGCGTGAATCGGCAACCATGGCCAGCGAGACACGGTATTATGCCATGAAGCTGGCGGATGGAGGCGTGCTGCGAGTTTCCACGAGCCACTATTCCCAGTTGGGTCTGATCCTTGACACCTTCGGGATGGTGGTGGTCATTGCAGCCATTCTGATCGCCCTTTCGGCCATCATTTCCCATAATATTACCAAACATATCGTAAAGCCGATTAACGATATTGACCTGAACGATCCGGACATTCCGGAAAACTACGAGGAGATGGCACCGCTGCTCCATCGGATCCGGCAGCAGAATCTGAAGATTTATCGCCAGATGGAAAATCTGCGGAGCCGTCAGGAAGAATTCAACATCATCACCCAGAACATGCGAGAGGGCCTGCTGATCATCGACAGCAATCTGGAGGTGCTGACCTGGAACCGGAGCGCACTGCGGATTCTGGGTGCACAGGCAGAAAACGGTGCGGTGAAAGCACAGGCAGCATCAGCAGTATCAAAAGTGTCGGCAGGCAATGTGCTTTCCCTCAACCGGAGCGAGCCGTTCCGGCGTGCCGTGGAGGAATCTCTGGCCGGTGAGAGCAGCAAGCAGCAGATGGTCATCGGCGGGGAGACCTATGAGATCCTTGCCAGTCCGGCGTTTAGTGACGGGAAGGTCACTGGTGCGATTCTGATTCTGATGAATGTGACAGAACGGGAACTGGGCGAACAGCTTCGGCGGGAATTCACCTCCAACGTATCCCATGAACTGAAGACACCGCTGACTTCCATCTATGGTGTGTCCGACATGCTTGCTAGCGGTCTGGTGAAGCCGGAAGACGTAAATCAGTTTGCCGAAACCATAAAAGAAGAGTCTTCAAGGCTCATATCGCTGATTGACGATATCATTCAGCTGTCCCGTCTGGATGAGAATTACATCAAAAAAGAGAAAGAAGATGTGGATCTGTATCTGATTGCACGGGATGTGCTGGACCGTCTCCGCTCCAAAGCACGGCAGGCCGATGTGACGCTGGAGCTTCTGGGGGGAAGCACCATGATCAGCGGTGTGGATTACATTCTGGATGAGATCGTATATAACCTGTGCGAGAACGGTGTGAAATACAATCGTCCCGGCGGCAAGGTGACCGTCACCGTGGATACGGAGCGGGGGGCCTGCGTTCTGCGGGTGGCAGATACCGGCATCGGCATACCGAAGGAAGATCTGGACCGGGTATTCGAGCGGTTCTACCGGGTGGATAAGAGCCATAACCGGCAGGTTCCGGGCACTGGTCTGGGCCTTTCCATCGTGAAACACGGCGTAGCTTTCCATGGCGGCACCATCTCGCTGGAAAGCAACGAAGGCGTAGGCACCACAGTGACCGTGCGGTTTGAGAAACAGAGTAACGAAGATTGCAATAAATAATAGACAAAAACAGAGAAAAAGTAGACAATATGTCTACTTTTTCTCTATTTTTGTCGAAATATCGACTGGAGGGCAGCATCTGCACATTGAAAGGAAACCAGATTTATGGCACAATAGCAGTAGATAATTTATCCGGGCAGGAGGAAGAAGGTATGTTAGTAAAAGACGAATTTGTAAAGAATAAGGACACCTGGTGCGGTCTGAACCGGCCGCAGATGAAGGAAGAGGAAGCCGATGTGGTGATCTTCGGTATTCCGTTTGACGGTGGAGTCAGCTACCGGGGCGGTGCGGCAGAAGCACCGAAAACCCTCCGGGCGAACACACTTTGCTCCACGCCGTGTACAGAACGGCTGGACTATTTCGATACCCTGAACGTGGTTGACGGAGGGGATTTCGAAGGGGAAAGAGACGAGATTTTCCGTGAAGTAGAAGACTATGTGGCAGAACTGGTGAAGAAGAATGTGCGGTTTACCATGGTTGGCGGTGACCATTCCGTGACCATTCCTGTGGAACGAGGTATCGATAAAGCACTGGATGAGGAATTTGGAATTATTCACATCGATGCTCACATGGACCTCTGCGATGCATTGGAAGGTGATCCGCTGTCTCACGGCAGTACGGAGCGCCGTGCCTTGGAGCTGAAGAATGTGAAATCCCTGGAGAATCTGTATTTCATCGGAATCCGCTCCATCGAACCGGATGAATTCCAGTTCCATAAAGAAAATAACATTCAGGTGAAGACGGCCTATGACTGCTATCATGAAGGGATTGAAGCCGTTGCAGCAGACTGCGTGGAAAAAATGAAGAAATTCAAGAAGGTTTACATCACCTTCGACATTGACGCACTGGATCCGGGCTTCGCGGCAGGCACCGGCACACCGCAGTTCGGCGGCCTGACACCGAGAATGGCGCTGACCCTGCTGGAAAAGCTGTTCACCGGTCTGAACATTATGGCCTTCGACGTGGTGGAAATCGCACCGGCTCTGGACCCTTCTCTGGCAGCCATGTATGCCGGCAGAAAGATCATCACCGAAGGCTGGGGCTACTGGGCAGACCAGCTGGGCAAACTGGTGCGGAAATAGCGAAATTCTGGCAGTGGCAGTATGAGAAATTCGGGCGGTATCGCCCGGCCCCTTTTTCGATTCGCATTGTCCCAGCCTTTTTCTTCTGGCGGTTTTCCAAAACTGCTAAAATGAGGTGGTATACTAAAGTTGTAATAAAGGTGTCGCTTTTGTATAATAATCTTACATTACAAAGGAGGATCCTAAAATGATACACGTTGATCCAGAACTTAAGA
>JAEDMR010000093.1 GCA_016302925.1 Bacillota bacterium | reverse complement strand
GTGTAGCCACCGGCTTCTTCGACCCGTCGAAGAAGGGCCGGGTCCGCCCCCTGGGCCAGAGCACGAAGCCTGTGAGAAGTCAGACTTTCCTCCGAAGGAAAATCCAGGACATTTCCTTCATCTATAATATCTTTTCCCAGAGCCGCTGTCAGTCCTGCAGCCTCCAGGTAGCGGACCACCTGACAGGTGGTCCGAAACTCTGTCCAGCAGGTTTCCGGATACTGGTGCAGATCCCTGCGGATTTCCATGCAGTCCGGCGCCAGCCGGTCTGCCGCTTCCAGCAGTATCTTCAGCACCGCCTCAGCAGCGGCTGCATCATTTTTATTTTCATTCACATTTTCTGCATTATTGTTCTGTTTCTGTTCCGGCATCTTCTCCATCTCCTCGCATCTTTCTGTTTCCTCTACCATCTTATCGCAAAGACCATTTCCTGTCAATCCGCACACCGCGTATTCCAGGCATGCCGCACAAACCGGGCGAACGGATTTTGTTCCGTCTGTGTTAAAATCGGCGGCCGTAACGTTAAGCTGCCGCCAAGAACCCTCTGACGGTATTGAAATTGACAAACTCTTCACATAAGACGAAGGCAGGTTCATACATTAGAGAATGAAGGGGGGATACATATGTTTAAAAAATTTACTAACGGCTGCGTCCGGATTGTAAACCGCTGGCTGCCGGATCCGTTTTTATTCGCAATCATTCTGACCATCGTGGTATTCATCGCATCCATGCTCGGGACGGGGCAGAATCCCATCCAGCTGGTCAATGCCTGGGGAAATGACGGAGGTCTGTGGGGACTGCTGACCTTCTCCATGCAGATGGCCTTGGTTCTGGTCTTCGGTTCTGCCATGGCGTCGGCGAAAATCTGCAAACGGGCCCTGGGTGCCATCGCTTCTGCCGCCCACGACAAGAAAAGCGCTGTTCTCATCGTCACCTTCGTGGCGACCATCTGCTGCTGGCTCAACTGGGGCTTCGGTCTCATCGCCAGTGCCCTGCTGGCCAAAGAAGTCGCACGCCATGTGAAGGATGTGGACTATCCGCTGCTGATTGCGTCTGCCTACTCCGGTTTCGTCATCTGGCATGCCGGCCTGTCCGGTTCCATCCCGCTGCTGATGGGAGCCTCCGGCGGCACCGAAATTCTGGGCGTCATGTATTCTGCACCCACCAGTGATACGATTTTTCACCCGGCCAACCTGGCAATGTGCATCATCATTCTGGTGACCATGCCGCTGATCAACTATGCCATGCACCCGTCAAAAGAGCAGACGATTCTGGTGGATCCCGCCTCTCTGGAAGAAGAATCGGAGCGGATATATAAGATCAACACCCCGGCAGAAAGGATCGAACACAGCCGGATCCTGTGGATCATCACCCTGGTGCTGGGCTTTGCTTACATTATATACTATTTCGCTGTCAACGGATTTTCGCTGGGACTGAATATCGTAAACATGATCTTTCTGTTTATCGGTATCCTACTGCACGGGGATCTGCGCCGGTATGTGGATGCCATCGGTGACGCAGCTTCCGGTGCGGCAGGTATTCTGCTTCAGTTTCCGTTCTATGCAGGCATCATGGGCCTGATGGTTGCCAAAAACGGAGATGGTGTTTCCCTAGCGGGCATCATAGCAGACTTCTTCGTGGGGATTTCCAACGATGTGACCTTCCCGGTGCTGACCTTCCTTTCTGCGGGGATCATCAACTTCTTCGTGCCTTCCGGCGGCGGCCAGTGGGCCGTACAGGCGCCGATCGTCATGCCTGCCGCAACGGAAATGGGCATCGAGTACGGCAGAGCTGCCATGGCCATCGCCTGGGGCGACCAGTGGACCAACATGATTCAGCCGTTCTGGGCTCTGCCTGCTCTGGGTATCGCAGGACTTTCTGCCAGAAATATCATGGGCTATCTGGTGGTCATCACCATTTATGTGGGTATCATCGCCTGTCTGGGCTTCGTTGCATGGGCATACTTCTTCTGAATCTGATGTTATCAAAGGGGCTGCTTTCGGTTTCGGAAGCAGTCTTTTTCTTTGTTCTGAAGAGACACTTAATTATATTAAGAAAATTCTTCGTATTTTTTCATATATTCAAGCGTGTAAAGCTTGACTAATTATTAACACAAGATTACAATCTCATTGAAGGTATATTTTGCGTCCTTATTACAGGATGCAACAGGAGGTAATGTTATGTTTAAAAAATTTACAAACGGCTGCGTACGCGTCGTAAACCGCTGGCTGCCTGACCCATTTTTATTCGCAATCATTCTGACGATCGTGGTATTCATCGCATCCATGCTCGGTACTCAGCAGGGTCCTATGCAGCTGGTACAGGCCTGGGGACAGGATTCCGGCTTCTGGGGACTGCTTGCATTCTCCATGCAGATGGCTCTGGTTCTGGTTCTTGGCTCTGCCATGGCTTCCGCTACCGTCTGCAAGAAGGCACTGGGTGCCATCGCTGCCACAGCACATGATAAGAAGAGTGCGATCATCATCGTAACCTTTGTATCTACCATCTGCTGCTGGCTCAACTGGGGCTTCGGTCTGATCGCCGGTGCTCTGCTGGCCAAGGAAGTTGCCCGCCGTGTGAAGGATGTGGACTATCCGCTGCTGATTGCTGCTGCATATTCCGGCTTCGTAATCTGGCATGCCGGTCTGTCCGGTTCCATTCCTCTGCAGCTGGCAAGCACCACCACAATTCTGGATGTAGAATACACTGCACCGACCAGTGAAACTCTTTTCCACCCGATGAATCTGATTATGTGTATCATCATTCTGATCACCATGCCGCTGATCAACTACGCAATGCATCCTTCCAAAGAGCAAACCATTCTGGTAGATCCGGCAATTCTGCAGGAAGAAGCAGAAAAGGAATACAAGATTGATACTCCGGCTGAAAAGATCGAGCACAGCAAGATCTTATGGATCATCACCCTGGTTCTCGGTTTCGTTTACATCTTATTCTACTTCATCAACAACGGTTTCACCTTAAGTCTTAACATCGTAAACATGATTTTCATGTTCCTGGGAATTCTGCTCCACGGCGACCTGAGAAGATATGTGGATGCCATCGGTGAAGCCGCTGCTGGTGCCGCAGGTATCCTGCTGCAGTTCCCGTTCTATGCAGGTATCATGGGACTGATGGTTGCCAAGAACGGAGACGGTGTTTCCCTGGCAGGAATCATCGCTGACTTCTTCGTAAACATCTCCAATGATGTAACCTTCCCGGTGCTGACATTCCTGTCCGCAGGTATCATCAACTTCTTCGTACCATCCGGCGGCGGTCAGTGGGCTGTACAGGCTCCGATCGTAATGCCTGCTGCTACAGAAATGGGCATCGAATACGGCAGAGCTGCCATGGCTATTGCCTGGGGTGACCAGTGGACCAACATGATTCAGCCGTTCTGGGCTCTGCCTGCTCTGGGTATTGCCGGACTGTCTGCAAGAAATGTAATGGGCTATCTGGTAGTGATCCTGTTATACACTGGTATCATCGCATGTCTGGGCTTCCTGGCATGGGGCTTATTCTTCTAAGAAAGCTTAGAAATATCATCTTTAGAAGCAAAATAATGAATTTAACCAATCGATTACCTTCACCCGCATCCTTCAGGATGCCAGAAGAGCGCTGCCTCATCGGCAGCGCTCTTCTTTTTGTATTTCTTTTTTATTTCCTTTTCATTTTCTCTTTTATTTCTGCTTCAGCATACTCATCAGCATTTTCGTTCCCGGAAGGCTCCCCTTATACAGAACCATCTGCTTATAAAGCCTGCCTGCCAGTATGGTAAACAGCAGGGCCGCTGCCAGGCTTCCCAGCAGACACCCAAAGCCCTTTGCCAGTGAGATGCTTCCCAGCAGAATCCTGGCAGGTGTCACCATCACTGCAGTGAACGGAAGCCAGTCCAGCCATCCGGATGCAGCGCCGGAACCGTCCAGCCCGCCTGCCAGCAGGCATGCAAAGAAGCTACCGATGAGGACCAGGGTAAACACCACATTGGTGGAGGACAGATCCTCCGGCTTGCCTGCAATGGCGCCGCCGATGGCGGCCAGAGCGCAGTAGAGCAGCATGCCGGTCAGCAGCATGGCAAATGCCAGCACCACGCCCCCTGTAGAGAACATACCTTCTGTCATGGATCCGAAGCTTTGCAGAAGCTGCAGCACAAGCATATCCGTTTCCGGATCAATGGCCTTCGCACCCAGGCTTCCCAGGCTGAACCCTGCCATGAGTGCCAGGATCCAGCTGAACAGCTGGATCACGCCGCTGAGGCAGACTGCTGTCAACTTTCCCAGGATCATGGCTGACGGCCGAACAGAAATCAGGAAGAATTCCATCAGCTTCGAAGTCTTTTCTGTGATAACACTCTGGGCAACTCCCTGCCCGTAAAGCAGAACGAAGAAATATAGTACCATGATGTTCAGATATGGGATTATCATACCCAGTAAGGATCGTATCTCTTCCAGCGGATCTTCCGTTTCTGCCTCACCTGTATCTTCTGCTGCAGTTTCATCTGTCGCCCCACCGGCTTCTCCATCTGTCACGCCGCCTGCATCATCTCTGTCGGCTGCCGCTTCGTTCAGGGCCTCTGCCGTCAGATCTCCGTAGGCTGATACTCCGTCAGAAAGCACCCAGATGTCTTCTTCGGATAAGGTGCTGCCATCCGGATACAGCAGATGCAGTGCGAAAGTATCCCCCTGCCGGTCTGCAGCCAGCAGCAGCGTATCGTTCGTTCCCGCACTGTCTTTTCTGGCCTTCTCAAAATCCTCGCCATATTCGATCCAGCGAACCGGGGGAAGCTGCATTTCCAGAACGCTTCCAAAATCAAAGTTCTCCAGGGCTGCCGCATTGAATTTTTCTTCTCCTGTACGGTTCACGACGAAAATCTGCTTCACCGCGGAGGAAACCGTCGCCGGTTCCAGATCGGAGTCTTCCTCCGTTTCCGATTCCGTCATCTGTTCTTCTTCTCCGCTCTGACTTTCTTCTGCTTCCTGCACCACTTTCTCCGGTTCCGGCTGTTTCCCGTTTTCTCCCCGGTCTGACCATGCCGACCCCATCAGGATCCCTGCAGGAATCAGCAGACACAGCAGTGCCACCAGAATGGTCGTAATCAGATAGCCTTTGCGGCATACCTGCTGCCGGAACGTAAATGCGAAGATTTTGGTGAATCCATTCAGTTCCTTCTTCATTGCACAGTACCCCCCTTCCGGCTTCTTTTCCCGGCTCTGTCTTCCGGAATGCTGCGTCCTGTGCCCATGGCCAGTATCTTTCGGAATTTCAGTCTGCTTCCCCGGTAAAGGATCAGCTGATCATACACCCTCGCCGAGAGAATCAGCAGCACCAGAACGCAGAACAGTTCCACCAGCCAGCTGACAGCCACCACGCCCATGCCGATATCTCCAAACACATAACATACCGGCACGGTAAAGGCCGAAACCACCGGACAGATGGCCATCACCATAGTCCACGGACCGCCGCTGAACCCGAAGCCGACGCAGGACACCAGATATCCCGCCAGAATGGCCATCATGGCTGACATGTTGGCACTTTCGATTTCATCCATATTGGAACATCCCGCACCAGCCAGAGCGGCCAGCAGGGAAAAGAAGCAATAGGCCAGCACCAGGGAAACCAGAGCCACCAGCAGCGCTCCAGGGCCCAGGCGGAGCAGATCAATGGAGATGCCCATGGATGCCAGCAGCCGGGAGACAAAAGAAACATCCATCAGCCTTCCGCTTATGGTATAAGAGAGTCCGAAAAACCCCAGCACTGCCAGCAGCATGGTGAACATAAAAGTCATGACCGCAAGGATTTTGCCCAGAACCAGTGCCATGGGACGGACGCTGACCATCAGGGTCTCCACCAGCCGGGAAACCTTCTCTTCCACGATGGCACGAACGATATATGTCACAGAAAACACGCAGATTACCATAGCCACGATGGAATACCCGTACTGAATGCCGTACCGGGTGTCAAAGCCCACCCGACCGCCGTTCAGGTATTCTTCTACCGTGGAAACATCCACATAGCTGCTGACCTCCCCGCCGCCGCGGCTGCCGAGAAACAGTCCTGCCGCCGGAATCGTCAGCGCCGCAACCGCCAGAAGTATTCCGAAAACCGCACGGTTTGATTTGCTTTTCACGATCTGCTGCAGGGTGAACCGGTACACCATTCCTGCACCTGTCAGTCTATTCCCCATGTCTGTCACCCACTTTTTCCACGAAAATCTCATGAAGCGACGGCTCCCGCAGATCAAAGGTAATGACCGGAACGCCGGCGGTGATCAGGGCACCCAGCAGCTGATTGGCCTGCTCCTCGCCGCGTACCCGAATCTGGTATTCGTATTCTTTTTCTGTCAGGAGCTGTGCCCCGCAGGCCGCAATATACGGTGCCGCGTCCTTCTCGGTCTTCAGATGCAGGTTGACCCGGCCATAGCTTTTTTTGATATCATTCAGATTGCCCTGCAGCACGGTGCGGGACCGGTCCAGGATGGTGATGTCGCTGCAGAATTCCTCCACTGTAGCCATCTGATGGCTGGACATGATCAGATATTTTCCCTTGTTGATCTCATCCCGGATGATTCCCTTGAACAGGTCCGTATTGACCGGATCCAGCCCGGACAGCGGTTCGTCCAGAATCAGCAGTTCCGGATCGGAAATCAGCGCAATCATGAACTGAATCTTCTGCTGGTTTCCCTTGGACAGCTGATCTGCCAGCTTCGGCTTGAAGGCACGAGCTTTTTTCCGGTGTTTTCTGTTTCCTGCTTTTCCTTCTTTGCCTTCTTTTTCTTCTTCGCGGTGCTCGCCTTCCGGGCTTTCTGCCGCCCGGGCTGCGTCAGCATACAGGTATTCCTCTGCCTCCAGACGGTTTGCCCAGTAGCGGATCCGTGCTTTAGCCTCTGCCTGCGGCACGCCCCGCAGTCTGGCGAAATACAGCAGCTGATCCATGAGGCTGTACTTGGGATACAGACCCCGTTCCTCTGCCAGATAGCCTACATTGCAGGTTTCCGTCTGCAGCGGTCCGCCGTTCCACAGCACCTCTCCGCCGTCTTTTGCCAGCATGCCCAGCATCATGCGGATGGATGTGGTTTTTCCGGCCCCGTTGGTTCCCAGAAGTGCATACACGCCCGGCTCTCTCATCTCGAAGCTCAGGTCTTCCACCACGGTTTTTTCGCCGTAGGCTTTCTGCAGATGTGATACGATAAGACTCATTTATTACATTCCCCTTTCTGATACGATTCCAGTCATGATTCCAACGCTTCACCATATCCGGCCGATTCCATGAGGGCACGGCTTTCTTCTTCCGTCAGTCTCATGACTGTGCAGAGCCGCTCCACCGTCTCCCGGTCCAGGACGAAGTCCGGTTCCGTGCAGAGACGGGTAAAATCATTTTTCTTGATTCCCGTCTGGGAAAAAGTGATGGTGCCGTCGGCGATCTTTCTGTCATAGAGCCGGAAGAACAGCACTCTGAACGGTAATTTTTCCATATGTCACACCCCTTTCTGTTATTCGTTGATTTTTCCATGCTCCAACCGCATGGTCTCTCTGTAGTACACTCCATTCAGCGTCAGCCAGATGACCGTCAGCAGCACGATGGGCAGCGGACCGAAGTGGAAAACAAAGCTTCCCACTGCCAGCACAACCCAGATTCCGGAGCACAGAGTATTTACAGCCTGGAATGCCTTATATGCCGCCTTGTAGATGGTCATCTTTTCTGCTTCATCGCAGCTGTCCTCCCATTTTTCATGGAATTTGAAATCATAG
>JAEDMR010000092.1 GCA_016302925.1 Bacillota bacterium | reverse complement strand
GATTTTACGGATATTCAGAATGACGACCTTGTCTTCGCCGCAGTACTTGATGGCATTGCTGGTCAGATTGGAGATGACCTGCTTGATGCGGGCTTCATCGGCGTAGACCAGGCATTCCTTCTGGGCATTGAACTGGAAGTCATAGCCGTCCTGCTCAATAAGAATATCATAGGAAGTCAGCAGACCTGCAGCAATTTCCGTCAGGTCGAAGACCGACTTTTCCAGCTTCATGCGGTGTGTCTGCATGGCGGAAATGGTGGACATGTCGCTGACCAGCTGGGCCAGGCGATCCGACTCGTCGATGATGACCTTTAGGTGAGCATTCCGCTTTTCCGGGTTGTCGCCAGACAGGTCGCGGATCATTTCCGCATAGGAGCGAATCATGGTCAGCGGTGTCTTCAGATCATGGGACACATTGGCAATCAGGTCCTTCTGCCGGTTGTCTGCCATCCCCAGTTCATACGCCGCCGTGTTCAGGGTTGCAGCCAGACGGTTGATCTCCGAATAGGAATTCCCCTCGAACTTGACATTGTAGTTTCCTTTACCCATTTCCCTGGCAGAGGCGGTCATGCTCTGCAGCGGCTTGGAAATCCGCGAAGACAGGTAGATGGCAATGAGAAAGGCAATGATCAGCGTGATCAGCGTTACCTGCAGCAGCTGGGTTTTTAGGATATTCACCGTGGACGTTACCGGATAAAGCGGTGAGAAAATGTAAAGATACAGTTCCTGCCCCGGCGCACTGTCCAGTACACAGCCATAGGCCAGAGTGCTGTATTTTTCGATGCCGCTGCTGAACTTAAAGGAAACCGGCAGCCGGTGACTCTTTTCCAGCATAGCCTTCAGCTGAGGCGCATGGGTCATATAGGAATAGACCGGCATGCGGCTCTCCGATTCCGGCGAGAAAAAGAGATATCCGGACTGAGATTCCATGACCACGTAGAAGTCGTTGTTGACAGAAAGCTCCTGAATGCTGGTGGTCAGGTTCGCATCTCCCTGCTGATAGGCGCGGGAAATCATGGATGCCACCCGGCTGACCTCCTTGGCCTTCATGGTCTCATAGGAATTATTGAAAAAATAAATCTGCAGAAACCAGATCAGAAGAAAGGCAACCACACTGAATCCGAGAAAGTACATCCACAGGCGAAAGCGGATGCTCTTAAAATCGAATCTAACCTTCGAACTCAAACTTATAACCCACCCCTCTTAATGTGACGATGAAATCACGGTAAGGCCCCAGGTTGTTCCGGAGATTCTTGATGTGGGTATCGATGGTCCGGTCGTCGCCGAAGAAATCATAGCCCCAGATGTCCGAAAGCAGCTTGTCCCGGGACAGTGCGATATTTTTGTTTTCCACCAGGTAGAACAGCAGCTCATATTCCTTCGGTGTCAGATCCACTTTCTTTCCGTCAACGGTGACGGTTCTGGCAGCGATGTTGATCTCCAGCCCCTTGAATTTCATCACGTTCTGTGCAGGCTGTGCTGCGCCGTTTCTTCTGGACAGCACAGCATTGATTCTGGCCATCAGTTCCTTCGGGCTGAACGGCTTCACCACGTAATCATCGATGCCCAGTTCGAAGCCAAAGAGCTTATCGTACTCTTCGCCCCTTGCAGAAAGCATGATAATCGGAACATCCTTGATTTTCCGGATTTCTTTGCATGCGGAGTATCCGTCCAGCTTCGGCATCATGATGTCCATGATGACCAGGTCGTAATCGTTCAGCTTGCAAAGCCCGACCGCACTCATGCCGTCCTCCGCCTCCGTCACCTCGTAGCCGCTGAATTCGGCATACTCTTTGATGACCTCACGAATCTTCGGTTCGTCGTCAACGACTAAAATCTTATACATTCCACATCCTCCTGTTTTCTTTTATCGTCTATCTCTCCGGGCAAAATCCGCTCGCCCGGCCATTTCCTTTTTTTATTACTGTTATCATACCGTCACTTTGTGTATGTTCTGTGTCAAACAGTTAAAAGAAGTATACCATAAAAACGTGGTTTTTTCCACAGTTTTCAGTCCTTCTCTTTTTTCAGAAGCAGGAAGACGGTGACGAAGATGCAGAGGAAACCCGCCAAATCCATAAGCTGGAACGGCACCTTCAGCCAGAGAATCATGAATACCGTAGCCGCCACCGGTTCAATGCTGGCAATGAGGCTGGCTTTCACCGGACCGATCATGGATACGCCTTTCAGGAACATGGAGAAGGAAAGGGCAGTTCCCAGCACCACGATGGCGCCGAAGGCCAGGAAAAACCGGTAATCCGGTGTAAAGTCCATGGTCCAGACCCTGGTGAGAAGAGAAAGGACGACGCCGCCCAGCACCATGCCGTAACCGGTCACTGCGATACTGCCGTACCGTGCAATCAGTTTCTGTGGCAGCAGGGTGTAGGCAGCCAGGGTTACTGCGGCCAGAATACCCCAGACAAGTCCGCGGGGTGTCAGCACCATGGTGTGGATGTTTCCGTGGGTGGCCAGAAGAAAGGTACCCAGCAGCGCCATGCAGATGGCCAGGGTTTCCTTCCGCTGGGGGAGCCGCTTCTCGGACAGGCAGGTGACCACCATGATCATAACCGGCCCGGTGTATTGCAGAATGGTGGCAGTTCCTGAGTTGGTCCACTGGATCGCTTTCATGTAGCTCAGCTGGCACAGCATGATGCCAAATACGGAAAAAATCAGCAGATCTCGTACTGAGTTTCTGTCCTTCCAGATGGTTTTCATCTCCGGTTTTCGACCCGCCATGCCGATTACCACCAGAATCAGGCCGGCACTGAGCATCCGAAGCGAGGTGAGATGGGACGCATCCACCGGAAATGTTTCAAAGATATACTGGCCGCAGGTTCCGGAAAATCCCCAGAAAACAGCCGCTGCAATGGCGATGACCGCCCCTGTGTTTTTCTTCATTTCATTTTCTCCCTGAAAAATCTGTCCACAGTATTATAACCCGTCCGGCAGGAAGAAGCAAGGCAGGAAAAGTGCGGGATTTTTTCGTCCATAACTGGTTTTCCTGCCAGAAATCTGTTAAAATCTAGGAAAGAGAAGCAGCAGAGGAGGAAGGAAATAAGCATGGGAAAAATCATTGCATTTGCCGGAAAGGGCGGGGTGGGGAAAACCAGCCTGGCGGCCCTGACGGTTCGTCTTCTTACGGAAAGTAACCCAGATGCCCGGGTTCTTGCCATTGATGCGGACCCTGCCATCGGTCTGTCCACAGCCTTGGGGGTGGATGTGACCCATACAGTGGATGACGTACGGAAGGAATTCATTGATGCCTTCGAAGACGGCCGGAAGCGGGATGCCATCGAGGTGCTCAATGAAGCCCATTATGAGATTACAGATTCCATCGTGGAAACGGAGAAATTCGCATTCCTTGCCATCGGCAGACCGGAAGGCGCCGGCTGTTACTGCAAGGTCAACAGCTTCCTGAAAGATATCATCGGCGCTCTGGCGGAGAGCTTTGACTATGTGGTCATCGACGGAGAAGCCGGCATCGAACAGGTGAATCGCAGGGTCATGGAGAAGGTGACCCATTTGGTTCTGGTCAGCGACGCCAGCCGGAAGGGAATCGGCGTAATTCATACCATCAAGGAGGTGGCGGACCAGCTCTGCATGTATCAGAGAGCAGGTGTAATCATCAACCGGATGAAAAGCAAAGAGATGGAACAGCTGGTGGATCCGGGGGATCTGGAGCTGCTGGGCTTCATTCCGGAGGATGACAGTCTGGCCATGTCAGACATCCAGGGAGAAAGCCTGCTGCAGCTGGCCGAAGAAAACCAGGCCCTGGGGGCACTGAAAAACGCCTTGCGAAAGATGGAAGTTCTGTAGAAAAGATTTTGTCGGGAGAACATCATGAAAGACCTGAAACACATACATTATTACGAATCCCTGCTGGAAAGCGCCCACAACGATCTGGTGCGGCAGGCGAGAGAAGAAGGCGGGGTGGCCGTGGGCTACACCTGCTACTACATCCCGGAGGTGCTGCTGAATGTGGGAAATGCCTTCAGCGTCCGGCTCCGGGCACCTAATACGGGAAGCCTGGATATTTCCCAGTACTACATGTCCAGCCTGGTCTGCGGATACAGCCGGGCCATCATGGAGCGAGCCTTTGAGGGAGGATACAATTTTCTGGATGCGTTTTTTGCCAGTGAGACCTGCCAGCAGATGAACCGGGTGGTGGAGAACATTCACCTTCTGGATCTCATCGAAAACGAAGGCTTTTTTCACAGCATTATCGATGCGCCCATGAAGGTGACGCCTCATGGAGTGAAGCATTACACCAATCAGGTGAAGACCCGTTTCCTGGATCTTCTGGCGGAGAAAAAGGGCGTGGATATTTCCGATGCGGCCATCCGTCAGGCGGTAAAAGAGCATAACGAGATGTGCGACATTTTCGAAGAGATCGACCAGCTGCGAAAGGAAGAAAATCCGCGGATTACGGCAACGGAATTTCATAAGCTCTGCCTGGTGAGCTACGCTTGTCCGACGGGAAAGATTTTGCCGTATCTGAAGGAAACGCTGGAGGATCTGCGCAGCCGGCAGCCCGATGAGAAAAATCCGTACCGGGCGCGGATCGTGGTGGTGGGTTCGGAAATCGACGATTATGATTTTTCGGAACTGATGGAATCGTGCCGTGCCTATGTGTGTGCGGACCGTTACTGCTATGGAGCCATTCCGGGGCGGCAGCGGATTCCGATTTCAGAGGAACCGGTCAATGAAGATGGCGAGGACCTGCTGACGCAGATCTGTCGGTACTATCTGGAGACCAGCCAGTGTCCGCGGTTCATGTCCCGTGAAAAGGTGGAAGGCCGGCGGGAGCTGGTGAAGCAGCTGGTGGAGGAATATCATGCGGATGGCGTGATGTATGAGCAACTGAAATTTTGCGATTTCTGGGGCTATGAGCGGACGCTGGCGCCGGTGGTGATTTCGGAGGAGCTGGGGATTCCGTGTATGTCTGTGGACCGGGATTATGCGGTGAGAGGCTCGGGCCAGCTGATGACCCGGGTGCAGGCCTTCGTGGAAAGTATTGAAATTAAGAAGATTCAGAAAGGAGGCGGCGTACAGTGAGACTGGAAAAAGACAAAACAGGCATCGCCCGCCACCGTCGGTGGCGCGGGCTGAAGGATACGCTCTATGATTACGGCCAGTGGCTGAAGCTGTGGGGCATTCTGATCGAATGGGCCCTGCGGCATCCGGTGCTCAATGTCCGGGCGGTGTTCCGGTACCGGTGGATGCTCAGCTACCTGACGGTGCCGTCCTTCTTTGACCGGCTGGCAGGCCGCATGGGCGGCGAGGGACTGCGAGCCTGCCGCATGAACCTGAACACCGTGGCGGATGTGGTGACCAAAGACCTGGAAAAGACGCTGATGGCCGACGAGCATCTGCGTCCGGGCAATCCCAATTCCAAAAAGATCATCTACATGGATGAGCTGATCCCGAAGCTGGTCACAGCCGGATTCAGCGACCATGTGACCATACTGGCACAGGCCATTCCTGCCTATCTGCCGTCGCTGATCAATCAGCACAGTCCGGTGCACTATATTGAGGCGTCGGAAAGCTACGGCCTGCCTGCCGATGTGTGCCCGCTGCCGTCGCTGGAGGCCGGCATCGCCATCGAGGATGATTTCCCGAAGGTGGGCTGCTGCTTCATTTCCTGCAACATGCCGTGTGACGGCAGCATTATGACTACCACCATGCAGGATCGCCGCTTCAATCTGCCGACCTTCCCGCTGAATATTCCGCTGCGGTGGACCCGGGAGGACACCCAGGAATATGCGGTGGAGGAAATGAAGGCATGCATCGCCTTCATCGAGGAGCAGACCGGCGAGAAATGTGACTGGGGCAAGCTGAAGGAGGCCTGCGAGCGGGTCAACGAGCAGAGCAGGCTGAAGATGGAAAAGTGGGAGCTGAACCGGACCGATACGCCGCCGTTCATCGGCGGAGGCTCCTGGATCTACCGGATTTTCAGCTATGAGTTCGGATGTGCCAATCCGAGGGTTCTTGCAAATGACCGGAAGGTCAACGTGATCCTGCGCAAGCCGTTTGAAGAGGGCCGGGCGCCGTATCCGTATCCGAAGGAGGTACGCCACCGGGCCGTGGTCTGGAACACGCCGGCCAATATGTATGCCCACTTCAATGCATGGATCGCCGAGTGCTGGGGCGTGCAGGTGGTCTGCGACATGATCGACCTGCAGGGAACCCAGATCATCGACACTTCCACCAGAGAGTCCATGCTATATGGCCTGGCGAAAATGGTGCAGGGTTCCACCATGCGTGTCCATACCAAGGGCGGCTGGGAAGTGATCATGAACGACCTGTGGGCCAAGGTGGAGGAATACCGTGCCGACCTGATCGTCATGTTCGACCAGATTTCCTGCAAAGGCGTGGCAGCGCTGAAGGGCGCTTTCGAGGAGCAGGCCCGTGCGCGGGGCGTTCGGATGGTTTGGGTGGAGCAGGATCTGATGGATCCCACCACCATCAGCCGCAGAACCATGCGGGATCAGGTCAATCAGTATATGCAGACGGTCATGGGCGAAACACCGCTGGATGGAGATCTGGTGGATTTCGATGATAGCGAAGCCTGGTAGGAAGGAGTAAGAGATGAAACAATATTTTGGCGGATGCGATGTAGGCTCGACCTACGGGAAATGCGTGATTTTAGATGAAGCGGGGGCCATCTGCGGCCATGCCACAGTCCGGAGCAAAATCAATCCGGTCCAGACGGCGACGGAGGCGCTGGCTGCTGCAATCGCCGGGGTGGACGGTCTGGAAAATGCAGAGAGTCTGACATATCTGGTGGGTACCGGTTACGGTAGAAACAAGGTGCCTTTCGCCGATGAAAATATTTCCGAGATCAGCTGCCATGCCATGGGGGTGCATGTGACGGATCCTGCGGTGACCGGCATCATCGATATCGGCGGACAGGATGTAAAGGGTATCGCGGTGGACAAAGACGGCACGGTGAAGAACTTCGCCATGAACGACAAGTGTGCCGCCGGTACCGGTAAGTTCTATGAGGCCATGGCCCGGGCCTTCGAAATGTCTCTGGAGGACTTTTCGAATCTGTCCCTGTCGGCGAAGAATGTGATTCCCATTACGGCCCAGTGCACGGTTTTCGCAGAGTCTGAGGTGATCTCCCTGGTGGGCGAAGGAAAACCCCAGGATGAGATTGCGGCCGGGCTGCAGATGGCCATTGCCAAGCGGTGCTTCGTCATGGCGAAGAAGGCCGGAACCGACGGAAAGATCACACTGACCGGCGGCTGTGCGAAGAACGCCGGCCTGAAGCAGGCCATCGAAAAAGTGCTGAAGATCAAGGTGGCGGAGCTATCCACCGATCCGCAGCTGATGGGTGCTCTGGGTGCTGCGGAGTTTGCCCGGCAGAAGGGTCTGGCGGCAGCCGGCGAAACCGGCAGAGGCTGATGGCTGGAGGTGCAAATGATGAAAGTTCTGATAATTCTGGCGATTGTGATTCTCGCATTTTTCATAATCACTTTCGGAATCTACTGGTTTAACCTGGACACCAAGCTGGTGAAGGCCATCTTTCCGGTTATGACCCGCCACTATGACAATATGGAACGGGACAGAAAGCTATGAAGCTGTTCGATACATATGTCCAGCAGGCCGCAGCGCTGCTGCGGCCTGCGCTGGGAGAAGATGACATACAGCCGGAAGGCGGGGACATGCAGCTGGATGGCCGGGACATGAGTCTGGCCGGCAGGAACATGCAGCCGGAAGGTCCGCTGTGGCCGGCGGCAGACCGGAACCCGTTCATCAT
>JAEDMR010000091.1 GCA_016302925.1 Bacillota bacterium | reverse complement strand
ACGACTTGCTTCGCGAAATGATAGAAAGCGGCGATGTGTTCGAAATTTTCAGGAACCCGACCCATCCGTATACCAGACTGCTGATGCAGGCACTGCCGAGAAAGACGAAAAAAGAAGGCCGCCTGCAGACCATCGATGGTTCCGTACCTCGAATCACCGAGAAGAAGCCGGGATGCCGGTTTGCAAACCGCTGTCCGTATGCAGTGGACAAGTGTTTCAATGAAACACCGGAGGCAGTTTTTGTGTCAGAGGATCATTACTGCCGCTGCCATCTGGCTGGAAAGGAGGAAAAGTAAATGGAACAGAAACCTATGATTGAACTCAATGGTCTGAAAAAATACTTTTCCATCTCGAAAGGCCTGCTGAAAAAGGATACAACCAAGGTAAAAGCGGTGGATGATATCACGTTGACCATCAACCAGGGGGAAATCGTCGGCCTGGTAGGGGAATCCGGAAGCGGAAAGACGACCCTCGCCCGTGTGATTCTGAATCTGACACGTAAGACAGATGGGAATATCGTAATCAACGGAGTGGATCTGGATAAGGCCGGCCGTGCAGACATCAAACAGATCCGCAAGGATGTGGCTGTCGTATTCCAGGATCCGGCGTCCAACTTGAATCCTCGTCAGACAGTGGAAAGTTCTATCATGCGTCCGATGATTATTCACGGCGTACCGAAAGCGGAGGCAAAGCAGAAGGCAAAAGAAGTACTGGAAATGGTAAAGATGGACCAGAGATATCTGGATTCCTATCCGCATCAGCTGTCCGGTGGACAGCTGCAGCGTATCGCCATTGCCCGTGCGCTGGCACTGAATCCGAAGGTTATGATTTTGGATGAACCGACCAGTGCACTGGACATTTCCGTGCAGGCACAGATTCTGAACCTGCTGCTGGATCTGCAGGAAGAAATGGGACTGACCTATCTGGTCATCACCCATGATCTGAACGTGATTAAATATATCAGTGACAGGATTGCTGTCATGTATCTGGGACGGCTGGTGGAATTCGGTCCGACGGAGGAAATCGCCGAAAATGCGAAACATCCGTATACCCGTGGTCTGCTGAATGCAGCGCCGATTCTGGATCCGGAACTTCGTGACAAGAAAAAAGATGTCATAAAAGGAGATCCGGGAAGTCTGATTAAGATTGGACCGGGATGCCGGTTCTGTGACAGATGCGAGTTCGCCACAGAAGAATGCAAGACTTCTATGCCGCCGGATACGATGATCGGAGAAGGTCATCAGGTGGCCTGCTTCCACCCGCTGCAGGGCAGTGAAGAAGAATGAAACAGGTTGTAATATTTATTGCAATAGATATCTCATAAAGGAGGACAATTTTATGAAGAAGAAGTTATTAGCAATTGCGCTGATCTTCGCGATGGTATTCTCCATGGTTGCATGCGGCGGCAGTGGAAATGAAGGCGACAGCGCAGAACCTGCGGAAAAGACTGAACTGGTCGTATTCGACAGCGAATGGTACGGCGTAGACTCTTTCCAGCTGGACAGCAGCTCCGGCGGTCAGTCCTGGGTCGGTGCACCCTTATTCAACTGGGATCCGGACAATGCGCAGGTCGTTGACAACATCTGCCAGGGCTGGACCGTAGCAGAAGACGGCAGCAACGTAACCTTTACCGTGCCGGAAGGTCTGTACTACTCCACCGGAGAAGAAGTACAGCCAGAAGATGTAAAGGCCTCCATCGAACACGGTCTGGAAGTCAGCCCGTACTGTGACGGATATGCGAACATCGAATCCATCGATATCGACGGCAGAACCGTGAAGCTGAATCTGACCCACTTCTCATCCGATATGGAATACTACTTCTGTGCAGACTTCATCTGCCTGATCGACAAGGATGAATTAGATTCCATGTCCAATGATGAACTGATGTGGGGATGCCACCCTTATGGTCCTTACAGACTGGCTGATGAAAACGGATATGTATCCGGTTCTGAAGTAAATCTGGTAAGAAACGACAACTATAAGACCTTCAACCCGCTGGTTGAAACCAATGGTCCGTGGGCATTCGAAAAGATTAAGTGCCGCTTCAATGTAGAAGAATTCACCGAAACTGAAGAACTGAAGAGCGGTTCTGCAGACTTAATCATGTCCACTTCCAAGGATCAGAGACTGGAACTGGAAGGATCCGAAGGCGTTGAACTGATCAATGCATCCTATCCTTGCACCAACTATGTGGAACTGAATACAGACAACTCCATCTTCTCCGACATTAATGTTCGTAAGGCATTCGCACTGGCAATCGACAGAGATGAATTCCAGGAAGTCTCCGAAGGCGGACTGACTCCGACCTATTCCATGATCATCGACACCATGCAGTGCTTTAACGCAGATGTAAAAGCATGGTTCCAGGAAAACTACAGCTACAATCCGGACAAGGCAATTGAACTGCTGGAAGAATCCGGATGGGTTGATACCGATGGCGACGGCATCCGCGAAAAAGACGGTGAGACTCTGAGCTTCACCTTCCTGGCATGGACCGACTGGACGGTAATTCCGGAAGCAATGGCAAACCAGCTGGCACAGGTTGGATTTGATATGTCCATCGAAGCGCTGGATTGGAACTACATCCACGAACGCTGCAACAGCGATGATTATGATATGGGTATCGCAGGCCTCGCATGGGCAGAGCCGATTCTGATCTTTAACATCTGTTACTACGATAACAACGCTCCAGGAAACGATGAAACCTATCGTAAGATGGTAAAAGAAATCGCAAGCGAGCCTGACACCGAAAAGCGTGTAGAAAAGATCGGCGAAATTCAGATGCGTATGTTCGAAAATATGAACATCATTCCGCTGTTCATGGATAATGAATATACCGCAACCAGAACAGAACTGAAGGGCATCGTTGCGAAGGCCGACGGTACTCTGTCTACTGCAGACATGCACTGGGAAGCTTAATTCCAAATTGCAATAAATAAACGCACTACACAACGAGAAGGGCGCCGGAGGTTTCTCCGGTGCCTTTTTCAAAGGAATCGGCAGAGAGATCTGCCGAATGGAGAAGGAGAAAAACGGGCATGAAATTCCCAAAGAAGCTGAAAAAAGGCGCATGCATCGGTCTGGTGGCCTGCAGCTCGTTCATCAGCAAAGAACGGCTGGAAGCATGCATTGCATTTCTGAAAGAAAGAGGATATCGGCTGAAGGTTGCTGACAATATTACTTCAAACAAGGCCGGCTATATGGCTGGCGAAGAAACCGTCCGCGCCCAGTGGCTCAACCGGATGTTTGCCGATCCGGAAGTGGAAGCCATCTTCTGTGTACGCGGCGGCGATGGTTCCAACCGGATGATTACCCGCGTGGATCTGGATATCGTACAGGCGAATCCGAAAATATTCGTCGGGTACAGCGACACTACCACCATGCTGAATCTTTTCGCAGACCGGTGCGGACTGGTGACGTTCCATGGTCCGATGGTTTCTTCCAACATGGTGGATGCATACGATGATGATACGAGGATCTCCTTTGAGGAGGCTCTGACAGCAGAAACAGAATACCAATACCATGAGCCAGATGCGCACCCAATGGTCATCGCCCAGGAAGGCTGCGGAAAAGTGATGGCACCCCTTGCCGGCGGAAATCTGGAACTGATCGGCACTTCCATCGGGACACCGTATGAAGTAGAAACTGACGGGAAAATTCTCTTCATTGAGGAAGTCCATGGTCACATCGGAAATCTGGATCGTACGGTATTCCAGCTGCGGGATGCCGGGAAATTTGACAAAGTGAAGGGCGTTCTGTTGGGGCAGTTTACCGACATGATAATTGATGAGGCGGATTACGGTCCGGAACGTGTCATCATGGATGCCATTCGCAGCTGCGACAGGCCGGACGCAGATCAGGTACCGGTCATCACAAACATTCAGTCCGGTCACGGACAACCGATGATCACACTGCCGATCGGCGCCATGTGTGAAATGGACACGAAAAACAGAACTATTCGTTTCCGAGTGGATAGATAACGGAAAAAAGTAGGGAGGAAAGAGTGGAAATGGACAGAATCAATATTCTTCTTGCAGATAAAGAAGGGGCGATCAATGATTTTGAATATTATGTCATGGCATTAAAGGATCTGGGTGCATGGGATGTACGCCTTTCTTTGGATCCCAAAAGGGCAGAAGATGCGGACGGTATTATCGTGCCGGGCAGCTATAACGATATCAACCCGGCTATCTGGGGGGAAGAAGTCTGCGGCGCCGTGAAAATTGATGACGAGCTGGACGAAGGACAGCGAAACATACTGGATATCGCCTGCGAAAAAGAAATACCGGTGCTGGGAATGTGCAGAGGAATTCAGTTTATCAATGTGTATTTCGGCGGATCCATCAATCAGCATCTGAAGGCCGCGGAAGCGCATACGGCCCGTACGCCGGATCGGTTCCACAAACTTCACACAACTCCGGGAACCTTTATGGAAAAACTGTACGGGGAAAGTTTAATGGTCAACTCCCGTCATCACCAGGCGGTAGGACGCGTCGGCGAGGGCCTGCAGGTGGCAGCTCGCTGGGTCTGTGAGGATACCACCGGCAGAGCGGAAAAAGAAGGCTGGGAAAAGGAAGTGGTGGATGTGCTGGTTCACGAAAGCCATCCGATTATCGGCCTTCAGTGGCATCCGGAAAGAATGATGTATACCGGAATCACAGAAGAAAGAAAAGCGACCGGCAGGAAGATGATGGAATACTATATGGACATGGTAAGAAAATACCATGCAGAAAGTAGGTAATCCTTACATTATACAAACACCCGATCCAGTCTGCCGAAGTCGTTCAGATCATCTCGCAGACAGCGAAGTGCCCCGTCAGTGTCATGCTGGCGGAGGCACTCCAGCAAAAGGGCATGATTGCGGGTATCCAGAGGACCATCGGGATGTTCCAGTTTATCCCGTCGGCACTGGGCATAGGCCCGTTTCAGACGATTCATGCATCGGGAAAGCGCTTCTACGGCGTAATTGCTGCCGCAGTAGCCGATCAGCTTCAGATGAAACTCCGTGTTTCTTTCCCAATGGACCCACAGATCTTCATCGGATTCCTGGCAGAGGGCATCGATGGCAGCCAGTCTGTCGAGCTGGGAGTTCGTAAAATGCTGCATGTTCAGCTGAAGCATGCTGCTTTCCAGAATATATCGAAACTGAATCATTTCGTAGATATCCTCCATGGTCAGACGAACGACTTCATAGCCATAGCGAGGGATATTTCTCAAAACATTGTCAGCGCAGAGTGCCTGCAGAGCTTCACGTACCGGCGACTTACTGCACTGATACTTTTCTATCAGATTTTTTTCATTCAAAATTTCACCGGGACGGTATTCCAGCGCCAGAATATCTTCCAATACGGCATTGTAGATCGATTCTTTCAGACTGCGTTCACTTTTCATAACACTGCAGTTTCCTTTCCCTCTATTTTATCGTATAGAAACAGTATAACAGAAGCTGCAGAAGAAGAAAAGAGAGAAACTGCATTGACAACCATGGAAATCCCATTTATAATCATATTACTGATATTATTAGCAATATGATTAACAGGGGCACAGAGAGGAAACAGGCATGGAAAAAGAACAGCAGAGAGAGTGGATCGATCTTTTATATAGTGAGCTGGTGCCGGCACTGGGATGCACGGAGCCCATCGCCATTGCTTATGCGGCGGCGAAGGCACGGCAGGTGCTGGGAGAAATGCCGGAGCACATTGACATCAGATGCAGCGGAAATATCATAAAAAATGTGAAAGGCGTTCTTGTACCCAATTCCGGCGGAATGAAAGGTGTGGGTGCCGCCGCAGTTCTGGGTGTCGTTGGCGGTAATGCGGATCTGGGGCTGGAAGTGCTTTCCTGTGTGACGGAGGAGCATATCAGAGAAACCGAAAAAAAGCTGAAGGAAGGCTTTTTCAGCTGCCGGCTTCAGGAAAATGTAGCAAACCTGTATATCGTGGCAACTGCAACAGCAGGGGAGCATACCGCAAGTGTAACCATTGTCAATCGTCATACTACCATCGCGGAGATGACGAAGGATGGAAAAAAACTGTATCAGCTGAGCCAGTACGCAAATGCACAGAAAGTACAGGAAAAAAGCGCACCATGGACGCTGACCGTAAAAGGCATTCTGGATTTTGCGGATATAGCAGATCTGCAGCAGGTCATACCGCTTCTGGACTCCCAGATCGAGATGAATTCAGCAATATCCAGGGAGGGTATATCCCATGGATATGGGGCTGAAGTTGGAAGAACGCTTCTTTCCTGTTACCCGGAGGATGTACGGGTACGTGCCCGTGCATATGCAGCAGCCGGCTCTGATGCACGGATGGGCGGATGCAGTCTTCCTGTGGTGATCAACTCCGGCAGTGGAAACCAGGGCATGACCGTGTCGGTGCCGGTACTGGAATTCGCAAAAGAATGGAGCATATCGGAGGAAAAAACGTATCGTGCCCTGCTTGTCAGTAATCTGATGGCCATCCATTTGAAACATTACATCGGAAGTCTTTCTGCTTTCTGCGGTGCAGTAACAGCGGCCTGTGCAGCAGGTGCAGCCATTACATACATGGCAGATGGCGGTTATGCAAGGGTCTGCAATACCATTATCAACACGCTGGCCAATGTGGGAGGTATTGTCTGCGACGGAGCCAAGGCTTCCTGTGCTGCGAAAATCGCTTCCGCACTGGATGCAGCGTTTCTGGGACATCAGATGAGCATGCTGGATCGTTCATTTCCGGGCGGCGACGGTATTATTCAGGATGATATTGAAGATACCATCAAGAGCATCGGCTACGTCGGTCGTGTCGGTATGAAAGAAACGGATCTGGAAATTCTGAATATTATGATGGACCAGGTACAGCTTTAGCATGTTATTGACTTGCGAGGAAACAGGGGATATAATAAGGACAGATAATTTTCAGAGGAAACCGGGAGGGAGAAAAAGCTATGTTTCATAAAGGAGAATCGGCAGAAGACTATCTGGAGACCATACTGATTCTGAGTCAGTCCGTTCCGGCGGTCCGTTCCATCGATATCGTGCGGGAAACCGGTTATTCCAAGCCTAGTGTCAGCGTGGCAATGAAAAATCTGCGGCAGAAGGAATACATCGTCATGGATGAGGATGGATATATCACAATGACGGACGCAGGACGTCTCATTGCAGAGAAAACCTATGAACGCCATACGGTGCTGACCAATCTGCTGGTATCTCTCGGCGTGCCGGAGGATACAGCGGCAGAAGACGCATGCAAAGTGGAGCATGTGATCAGTGATGAGACCTTCAATGCGCTGAAAGAATACGGGCAGAAATACGGGAATAAGGAAGATAAGAAATGAATCTGCCTACCATAATGGTTCTGGCGGCGGTGGGAATCTGTACCGTGCTGGCACTAAGGAGCATATTCCGTAATATAAAAAGAGGGAATTACTGCAGCGGGTGCGGAAGTGCCTGCGGCGGGAACTGCGGTCACTGCAGCGCAGCAGACTGCGGGAGCAGAAAAAAAGAATATGAATCCGAAACGAATACGTCCGGCAAGGAGTGATCTACCGCAGGACGTATTTTTTATATAAAATCTGAAGAATTGCCATTCCGCCCAGCAGCACCGGAATGCTGCAGAGAAGGTAGAGACGGTAGCTTCCGGTCAGATCCGCAACCAGACCCGGTACCGTTGTGAATACAAGGAATCCGGTCAGTGTGGCGATCCAAAAGCGACGCACTGCGTCTGCAGCTTTCTTCCCGGAGTAAATGCTCATGTACGGTAAAGAAGCAAGCAACCGAAAACAATAGATAGACCGC
>JAEDMR010000090.1 GCA_016302925.1 Bacillota bacterium | reverse complement strand
TTTCCCAATGCATGCCACATCTGGATTACCGTCAGACTCTTCTTATGATGCAGCAGGGAAACGGCAGGCCAGTAGGCATCCAGCACGCAGGCACTGGATGTGGCCATGTGATACATGCTCTTTAAGGTGGTCACTGCGAAATGCAGCAGGCCGCCGCTCTTTTCCCCTTCCAGCCGGTTGCACAGCGTCACAATCTGCACATAGGGCTGCTGCCTTTTCATTTCATCCTGCACCATGGCAAAATCCAGGGTCAGGGAGTCGGACTGACGGGACAGAAACACTGCCTTGTTCTGTTTCACCGGCAGCAGTTTCAGGAAAAAGTAGATAAAATTCAGACCGAATCTCATGATATATATGGCTATTGTTTTCATTCTGTTTTCTCCACACAAAAACCAGACTGCAATGCAATCTTATCATTCTAATTTACCATATTTCCGGCCGTTTGTAAATGTTTTCGGCGGAATTCACCGCGAAATCGGAGCAAGTTCCTCTGTCTTTCTGGTGTACATGCGGATCCTGTTTCCGTCCTCCTCTTCAATCATGCCGTAAAACTCCCAGCCGCACTTTTCATAGAACGCCGTATGTCCGGTGATCAGATACGCCCTTTCCACACCCATGGCGGAAAGATCATCGCAGATGAAATCCAGCAGCGTTCTGGCAATCTCTCTGCGGCGGTACGGCTCTTCCACATACAGGGCGCAGAGATTGGGCGTCAGATCCGGACGTTTGTGAAAATCATTGGCAATGACGCCGGCTCCTGCCACGATCTGTTTCGGATTCTCTGCCTCTTCGTCCGTGATCACATACCACTGGGGCACTGCGCCTTCCCGTTTCAGACAGTCTGTCATGCTTTCTATGTATGCCTCCAGCGGGACTCCCCATTTCCCGGCGAACCACTCCGCCATTTCCTCCATGGAAAGGTCATTTCCATCCTCTTCATACTCCATGTCCTGCAGGCTGTGTAAAATCAGCTTCATATCTCTTTTATTCCTCCATCATGGCCACGGCACGAACCGGCGCGCCGTCGGCATTCTCATATTTCATCGGCAACACGGCCAGAGTGAACAGTCCGCCCCGACTTACGTCATACGCTTCTTCCAGGTTGGTCATGTTTTCCACGATGACCATGTCATGGGCCAGCACCTGATGATGCCGGGTCAGTTCCGTATCGGCAATGGGATCCAGACCAATCACATCCAGCCCTACCCCCTTCTTCCCGGTAGCAATCAGAAACTGACAGGCTTCCCGGGATAAAACCGGATATGTTCCGAAATAGGCCTCACTCCCCCACCACCGGCTCCAGCCGGTGAGAAAAAGAAGAAAGTCCGCCTCCTCTGCCAAAGTGCCGGTTGCGCGGATTTTGTCAAGGGGGATCTCCTGGCCTTCCCCAAACTCCCGGCAGTCGATGACCAGTCCTTTCCCCACGAAGCAACCTGCATCCATGGCGTCCAGCGTGGGTCGCCCGGCGAAAATATGAGCCGGTGCATCCATATGGGTTCCCGTGTGGGAGTACATGGTCAGCAGCGTCTCCCTGAACCCGTCTTTCTCGCAGGTGCTTACCGGCTGCAGCTTCGGGCCCTCCGTGCCCGGATAAACCGGCATTTTTTCTGTAATGGTCTGTGTCAGATCAATGACTCTCATCCAAATCCCTCCCTTTCTTTTCCTACTTAGAATTATATTCCAGCCGTCCCGCTGCGTCAATGAAAAGCGCAATGAAAAAAAGCACATAAGAATCTGTTCGGATTCCGAATGTGCTTTTTCGCTTCAAAAGATTGGTTTCTCAAAATGATTTGAAGCAGGACGGTTTTTATCACTTTGTACCGTCAGGTTTCACCCCGTACTTCTCTGCCAGAATCCGTGCCACCAGCACGCCGCTGGCCGAGGCCTGGGACAGGGAATGGGTCACCCCGGAGCCGTCGCCGATGGCATACAGCCCTTTCACCGCCGTCTCCATGTGTTCATCCACTTCCACCTTCATATTGTAGAACTTGACCTCCACACCGTAAAGCAGCGTGTCTTCATTGGCCGTACCCGGGGCAATCTTATCCAAGGCATAAATCATCTCGATGATATCATCCAGCTGCCTCTTCGGAATCACCAGAGAAAGATCGCCGGCAGTGGCCTTCAGGGTCGGCCGGGTAAAGCACTTTTCCATACGCCGCTCACTGGAGCGCCGTCCCTTCACCAGATCACCGAACCGCTGCAGCAGCACGCCGCCGCCCAGCATGTTGGACAGGCGGGCGATGGATTCGCCGTACTCGTTGCTGTCTTCAAACGGCTCGGTGAAGGTGTTGGATACCAGCAGGGCGAAGTTGGTGTTCTCCGTCCGCAGTGCCGGATCCGCATAGCTGTGACCGTTGACGGTAACAATGCCGTTGGTGTTTTCAGCTACCACTTCCCCGTATGGGTTCATGCAGAAGGTCCGCACCAGATCGTTGTATTTTTCCGTCTGATAGACAAACTTGCTTTCATAGACCTGATCAGTGATGTGGGCAAAAATCTCTGCAGGAAGTTCCACACGGACGCCGATGTCCACCCGGTTCTTTTTTTGCTTTATGCCCAGGTGATCGCAGACGCTGCCCATCCATTTGGACCCGGACCGGCCGGTGGCCAGCACCAGATCACGGCAGGCAAACTGCTCGCCCCGATCAGTGGTCACAAGGAAAGTACCGTCTTCCTGCTGTTCCACCGATTCCAGCGTGGTGTGGAACCGGCACTCCACCGTATCTCTGATATAGTCGTAAATGCGGCCCAGAATCTCCACGTTCCGATCCGTTCCCAGATGGCGCACCTTGGCCTCCAGCAGATGCAGGTCGTAATGAAGTGCCTGGGTTTTCAGTTCTTTATTGGTGCTGTAGAGTTTCGCCTCGCTGCCGCCGAATCCGCAAAGCACATCGTCCACATATTCCATCAGTTCCATGGCTTTTTCCACGCCCACATATTTATGCAGATCGCCGCCGAACTGGGTGGTGATGTTATACTTGCCGTCGGACAGGGTTCCTGCTCCGCCGTAGCCGTTCATGATGTGGCATGGCCTGCATTTGATGCAGGTTGGCGTCACACCCTTCTTGATCGGGCAGAGCCGCTTCTCCAGCGGCGCGCCTTTATCCACCATGAGAATCTCCGCGCTGCAGCCGGCCTTCGTCAGTTCATAGGCCATGAACACGCCGCCTGCCCCGGCGCCCGCAATGATGATGTCGTATGTTTTCATATACTTCTCCTCTTCTTGCAGCTGCGGCCCCTCCCATCTTCCGCCTGCCACGGTTTACCCTTGCAATAACGTAATGACATAATAAATCCCGGGAAAGTGTGCTCTCCCGGGATCCTGATTTCAGATGTTCTATTCTTCTTCCATCATGATCTTGTCGAACTCAGCGACAACTGCTTCGAACTCTGCATCATCTTCGATGTCAACCAGTTCAAATTCATCTTCGCCGACTTCCTGGTAGCCGTAGATGTAAACATCATCGGTTCCGTCATCCGGGATCAGTGCGATGTATTCCTTACCGTTAAAGTCGAACACACCCATGATCTCACATTCCACTTCAGCACCATCGTCAAATTCCAGCGTGATGACTTCAGTTTCTTCTACTTCAATGTTTCTTTCGTCAGCCATAATGTTCCTCCATGTATGATTTACAAAAAATTAAGTTCTCACTTATTTCCGGGCGTTTTGCCCACATCCACTATACCACAAGTGTCCAATGGTTTTCAACTAAAATATTCCAAAATCGCCTTTGCATTTTGTTCAGAAATTCCCGGTACTTCCATTAGCTTTTCCAGACTTGCGTTTTTTATGTCCTCCACCGTCTGAAAATGGGAAAGAAGCGCATTTCTTTTTACCGGACCGATGCCGTGGATGTTATCCAGCACGGAGCGAATGGTATTCTTGTTATGAAGGCTCCGGTGGTAGTCGATGGCAAACCGGTGAACCTCCTCCTGAATCGTCCCGCAGTAATGGAACAGCAGCGGATGCTTGCTGAGCAAAATCTCATCGCCCCGGCCGTTGACCAGTGCCCGGGTTCTGTGGCTGTCGTCTTTGGCCATGCCCAGCACCGGAATGGATATTTTCATGGCCACCAGCACCTTCTCTGCCGCCGTCACCTGTCCCTGTCCGCCATCCATCAGGATTACATCCGGCAGCGTCTTAAATCCCGGATCTCCTGCTTCTGCCCGTTTGAACCGGCGAAACAGCATTTCCTGCAGGCTGCCGTAATCGTTGGGTCCCTCAATGGTCTTGATCTTGAACCGTCGGTAATCCTTTCGCACCGGTTTCAGGTTCTGAAAGACCACCATGGCGCCCACCGTGTCCACGCCGTTGGTGTTGGAAATGTCGTAGGACTCGATCCGGTATGCCTCCTTGTGGAATCCCAGCAGGCTTTCCAGTTCCCGGACCAGTACCTGATTCCGCTCTTCCCCGGACTTCAGTTTTTCCTCCAGGTTCTTGGTCATCTCCACCGTATCCCGCTGGGCCAGATTCAGCAGGGCTTTTTTATCGCCCCGCTGGGGTACGAAAATGCGAACCTTGCGTCCTTCTCCCTGGGATTCCAGAAAGGCTTCAATCAGTTCCGCTTCTTTCAGCGGCTGCTGCACCAGAATCTCTCCCGGCACCACGGCCCACTGACTGTAATACTGCTTGATGAAGCCGCCGATCAGGCTGTCATAGTCATCATCGGCACCATCCTGCATGGCGAAGGTTTCCCTGCCCGACAGCTTGCCATCACGCACGGTAAAGAGTACCACGGACAGGGCCTGCCCGGCACGCACCGGCAGCACCACATCCAGATCCTTTCCGTTGACCATGGTCACCCGCTGTACCTCACTGATGGATTTCGCCGCCGTGATATAGTCCCGGTACACCGCTGCTGCTTCGTACTGCATGGCTTCCGAACAGGCCATCATCTTTTCTGTCAGATAATCCATCAGCTTTTTCTGATGTCCCGCCAGAAATTCCACGGCTGCATCGATATATTCCCGATACGCTTCCCGGGACACCTGCCCGGTACAGACGCCCTGACACTCCTGAATATGGTAGTTGAGACACGGCCTGTGCCCCTCCGGAAACCTGGACGCCGAGCAGCGCTTGAGGGTGTATATTTTGTTCAGAAGATCGATGATCTGATTGACTGCCCCGGCATCGCTGTAGGGGCCGAAATACTTGTCTCCGTCTCTGGCAATGAGGCGGGTCTTGAGAATGCGTGGATAGTCCTCCGAAAGGGTCACTTTGATGTAGGGATAGGTTTTGTCATCCCGGAGCAAAACATTATATTTCGGTGCGTATTTTTTGATCAGGTTGCACTCGAGGATCAGGGCTTCCATTTCCGTCTGGCAGGTGATGTACTCGAATTCCGCGATATGGGACACCATGGCCCGCACCTTCGGCGTCTGGTTGGCCGGACTCTGAAAATACTGGCGGACCCGGTTCTTCAGGGAAACGGCCTTGCCCACATAGATGACCTGTCCCAGCTTGTCTTTATGAAGGTAGACGCCCGGTGTATCGGGCAGCTTTTTCAGGTTTTCCTTGATATCAAACATCAGTACGGCCAGCCTCTCTGTTTCATGCTCTGCTCCCGTTCCAGCTCGCGCCGTGCAGCTTCCATGATCTGCTGCTGGCGGCGGCGCTTTTTCTTTTTCATATTGATGGCACGCAGGGTGAAGATGGCGA
The DNA here is from genome assembly GCA_016302925.1 of Bacillota bacterium. GTDB lineage: Bacteria > Bacillota > Clostridia > Peptostreptococcales > Anaerovoracaceae > RGIG7179. The sequence goes on along the minus strand of JAEDMR010000090.1, from coordinate 2,188 downwards.
TGAAGAAAACTGCCACAAGTGCCAGCACGGTGCAGATCACAACGGTCTGGAAATTGGTGATGCCGAAGCGGGACAGGAACCAGCCTTTTTCCACATTTTCGGCTGCCAGAAGGTCGATACTGCGCACCAGCTCATCTGCCAGGTAGATCTCTACCGTTCCGATTTTCTGATCTTTTTTCACCGGTGCGGTCAGATCCTCTTCATAAACCGCCTGGGTGGTGACCAGAGAGGCGGAGGCACCTTCCGGCAGATTGATATAGCCTGGGTCAGCTGCAGCGCCATTCACACGGTTGGTGGCTCCGCCTTTCAGCTTGGCCGCCTCGAATTCAGTTCCTTTTTCGAAGACCACATATTTTGCCACATTTTCCTTGCCGTAGTTCAGCAGCTTGCGGATGTCGGAATACCGCTTATCCATGGTGCTGCCCAGGATGACGGCATAGAGTTCCAGTCCGTCATAGTCCAGCCCAACGGTCATAGTGGCCACCTGTTCCTCTGTGGTTCCCGTCTTGCCGCCGAACACACCCTTGTATTTTTTCACACTGATCTCTCCGGTCGGAATTTTCTGCGTACCGCCGTCTAAAAACAGATTGCCGTTCTCCAGCTTCCTCTCCTCCGCCTTGTTGGTCTTTTCAATGGTATATTCCAGCGTTCCGGCTATTTTTCGCAGCGTGCTGTTCTGAAATGCTTCCGCACTGATCAGAGCCATATCCCTGGCCGTTGTGCGATGACCTTCTCCCGCCAGTCCGGACGGATTGACAAAATTGGTTTTCGTGCAGCCGATGGATTTCGCCCGCTGATTCATCAGTTTGGCAAATTCTTCGACGGAGCCGGATGTCGCGATGGCCAGTGCCATGGCTGCATCATTGGCCGATTCCAGGAGTGCTGCGTAAAGCAGGTCCTCCACGGTGATCTTTTCCCCTGCCTGCAGGTAGATTTTCGTTGGAATTACATTGGTGGCTTCTGCCGTCACTTCCACTTCCTTCTTCAGGTCCAGATTTTCGATGGCAAGAAGGCAGGTCATCAGCTTTGTCATGCTGGCCGGGTTATATTTTTTGTCCGCATTTTTCTCCCAGACCACCTCGCCCGTGGTGGCGCAGTAGACGATGGCGCCTTTAGCCTTGACGGACGGATCTTTGCTCTCTGCAGCCGCTGCCGTGCTGCCGGGAAGCCAGCCTGCAGAAACCACCGCCTGGGTCAGCAGAATGCTTATCATCAGTATCGTTGTCAGCGTTTGTTTCAGAATTTTTTTCATCCGAGTACATATTCCCCTTTATTTTTAATTTCATACTGTTCTTATTATACAGGGAAACTGGTAATTTCGCAAGATATGCGTTTCATTGGGAGAAATTGTGGTATAAAGAAGAAGATATTTAAAAATACAACATTATTTGGAGGCAAAACTATGTACATGACGTGTCTGGATCTGGAAGGCGTCCTGGTCCCTGAAATCTGGATTGCATTCGCAGAAGAAACCGGAATTCCCGAACTGAAAAAAACCACCCGTGATGAACCGGATTATGACAAGCTGATGAAATATCGGCTGGACATCCTGAAGGAACACGGCCTGGGCCTGAAAGAAATTCAGGCAACCATCGAAAAGATTGACCCGATGCCGGGTGCAAAGGAATTTCTGGATGAGCTTCGATCTTTCACCCAGGTAGTCATTATCAGTGATACATTCACCCAGTTTGCACAGCCGCTGATGAAAAAGCTGGGCTGGCCGACCCTGTTCTGCAATGAACTGGTGGTGGCCGAAAACGGCGAAGTCACCGATTTCAAGATGAGAATTGAAAATTCCAAGTATAGCACGGTGAAGGCGCTCCAGTCTGCCGGTGTACAGACCATCGCCAGCGGCGACAGCTTCAACGATCTGGGCATGATCCGTGCCAGCAAGGCCGGGTTCCTGTTCCGCACCACCGATGCCATCAAGGAAGCCAATCCGGATGTTCCGGCACTGGAAACCTACGATGAGCTTCTGACATCCATTAAAAATGCCATGGAAGCGTAAATATTCATGCTGCAGCCCGACGAGCATCTGCTCGGCGGGCTGTTTTTTTCATGTAATCAGGTCCCAGCGTCATCACGGATTGACAGTTCTCCACATTTGGGCTGGATTTCGACTGTGTGGCGAACTTTTCTGAAATTGTTCGCCACATCATCAAGATACAAATGCAATGTGTAGAACGAC
>JAEDMR010000089.1 GCA_016302925.1 Bacillota bacterium | reverse complement strand
ATCGCTTGATATATCAAGGCTTTTCGGTTTTCGGGATTTAATGAGTGGGAATAACCCACGGCCCCCCGAACCCCTTGGAACCCCGAGGGGTTCTTTTTTCACCATATGCGAGGCACAGAGCGTGGGCCGGGCGTGCGGACTTCACTGTGGCCGGGCATGCGGATTTTGTGAGAGGATAATCCACGCGGTTAGACGAGACAAATGCAACAATAAAAGACTATTTTTGCTCCAAAAACACGTAAAATAATCTTTGAATTCTCAATTTCATCCCGTTATTCTCAATTTGAAGGCGTTTTTACGCATTTTTCTCCGCAAAATCCACTCACATTACGTGCATTTCGGGGAAAACGCTTTGATATTGTTGCATTAGATTAGACTAACTATGACGGCATCTGACTGTATTTTAACCGCGGATCATTTTTTTATGGCGCGGGCGGAGAATAAATGGTATGATAGAAATAAGAATGTCAATGACTGGAGGGCAGAAGGAGAAAATGACGGAACTATTGGCTCCGGCCGGAAATATGGAGGCGCTGAAGGCTGCCGTTGCAAATGGATGCGATGCAGTTTATTTCGGTATGCAGAAATTCGGGGCACGGGCATATTCGACCAATTTCGACATGGACAGTCTGCAGGAGGCGGTGGCGTATGCGCACCTGCGGGATGTGAAGATATATGTGACCATGAATACCATCGTGTTTGAAGATGAGATCGAGGAGATGCGCGCTCAGCTGCAGCAGCTGAACGAAGCGGGTGTGGACGGCGTCATCGTGCAGGATATGGCGGTTTTCGATGAGATCGTCCGGAAGTACCCGGATATGGAAGCCCACTGTTCCACCCAGATGGGAATCGATGACCTGGAGGGTACGCTGCTCTGGAAGGAGCTGGGGGCGAAGCGGGTGGTTCTTTCCCGGGAGGTGCCCATTGAGAAAGTGAAAGAGATCCGGCGCATTGCCAAAGTGCCCATTGAGATCTTCGTCCATGGGGCGCTGTGCGTGTCCTACTCGGGAAACTGCCTGATGTCCGGACTGATCGGATACCGGAGCGGGAACCGGGGAAGATGCGTGGGCTCCTGCCGGAAACCGTATGAACTGCTGGATCGGACCACGGGAAAATCGCTGGGAATCAGCTATCTGCTGTCCACCAGGGACCTGAATACCATCGACCGCGTTGACCAGCTGAAGGACATCGATTCCCTGAAGATCGAGGGACGCATGAAGGAGCCTGCCTATGTGGCCAATGTGGTGGCGGCATACCGGGCTGCTTTGGACGGCGAGGCATCGGCGGAAGAGAAGGACAACCTGAAAAAGACCTTCAACCGTACCTTCACCAAGGGGTATCTGTTCCACGAGGATCCGAAGGATCTTTCCAATATTCAGCGGCCCAACAACTTCGGCTATGAAATCGGCAGGATCACGGGAGCTTTCCGCGGCATGTATGAAATCACTCTGAACCGGCAGCAGCGACTCAACCAGAACGACATCATCCGGATCGATCACAACGATGAGGATGTGAATTTATCCGTGGTGAAGCTGTATGACCGGGACGGGAACCTGATCAACCGTGCAGATCACGTCTGCTGCATCCGCATCAAGGAAAAGCTGTCGAAAGGCGATGTGGTGTACAAGACGAAAGATTATCTGTTTTATAAGGAGCTGGACGACAGGCTGGAGGGAGAGTTCCGGCGGTTCCCACTGGATCTGAAGGTGTATGCTTACCCGGATTCCCATCTGGTCATCGACGCGGAGGGGCTGGGCTGCAGCTTCCTGTACGAAAGCGAAGAAATTCTGCAAACCGCCGAAAACCGGCCGACCACCAGAGAGCAGGTGGAAAAGCAGCTTTCCAGACTGAACGATACCGTTTTCACTTTGCAAAATCTGCAATTCGAGGAGTACGATGCTTTTATCCCGGTGAAACTGCTGAACCAGGCAAGGCGGGCGGTGGTTCAGGGACTGTACGACGCCAGACTGCAAAGCAAGCCGAGACGGGTGCTGCAGACGCTTCCGAAGGACGACCGGGCAACCGGAGCCGCCCAGGCAGCCTCGGGACAGACCGGGGCAGGAGCGGCAGCGAACGGAAGCACCCGGGCTGCATGCCGGGAACCGTACCTCACCGCCACCGTCACCACCCGGGCCCAGTACGACGCCTGCGTGAGATGCGGAATAAAAGAAGTCTATTTTGAAAATATAATCCGAAGAAACCAGGTCGAATATAAGGAAAAAGAAGGACGGGTGCTGATCGGAGGCTATGGCGGGCTTTACCATTACCGAAACACCAATCCGTTTGTCACAGACTATTCGTTCAATGTGGTCAATGCAGAAACCTGCCGGCAGCTGTATGCTCTGGGCGCCGAACGGGTCACCCTGTCCTACGAGATCAACCGGAAGCAGATCGGCGACCTGATCGATGCCTACGAAAAAGAAAACGGAACCACGCCGGCCCTGGAGATGATCGTATACGGCCGGGCGCCGCTGCTGTTTACGAAATACTGTCCGCTGAAAAAGATGGATCAGTGCGGCAGCTGCAGGACCGGATCCTACGAGATCCGGGACGAGTACGGCACTTTCCCGATCCTGAGCCACAGCGACTGCACCACCACCATCCTCAACGGCAAGATCCTGAACCTGCTGGATGAAATGCCGTCCATACGGGGCGTAGAGGCATTTCGCCTGAATTTTACCATCGAATCGGAAGAGGAAGTGGAGAAGGTGGTGCGGGCTGCACAGAGGAAGCTGGAGGGTACGGAAGGCAGATCCCTGTTCAGACAGGATATGGACACACGAGGACATTTTAACAGAGAGATTCTATAGAAAGAGGTCACGAAACATGATCCAGGCAGAAAAGCTTTCTTACGGTTTTCCGGCGAAAGACTTATATCATGAAATTTCATTCACCATCGAGAGAGGGCAGCACTGCGCCCTGATCGGCAGCAACGGCACCGGGAAATCCACCCTGGCCGACCTGCTGATCCACCCGGAGGACTATCTGTACGACGGGAAAATCACCAGGGACGAAGACTGCAGAATCGGCTATGCCAGCCAGTTCAGCGTGCGGGACAAATCCCGGGAATGCACCGTGTTCGAATATCTCAGTCAGCGGTTCCTGGAAATTCAGAACGAGATTGGGGCGGTCTGTGAGGAGATGGCCGATCCGGACCTGGAAGCGGAACAGATGGACGCAGTTTTCTGGAAGTACCAGAATTTACTGGATGCAAACGAGGCCATGGACGGGGATAATTATGAAAGCAATATCCGCCGTCAGCTCCACACAGCCAGGATGGAACATCTGGAAAAAACCAGACTTTCACAGATCAGCGGCGGCGAATACAAGCTGCTGCAGATCATGCGGGAAATGCTGCTGGCTCCCAATCTGCTGGTGCTGGACGAGCCGGACGTGTTTCTGGACTTCGCCAATCTGAGCAGTCTTTGTCAGCTGATCAACGGGTACAAAGGCACCCTGCTGGTGATCACCCACAACCGGTATCTGCTGAACCACTGCTTCAATAAGATCCTCCATCTGGAAAACACCGATCTGCAGGAGTTCGACGGCAATTATACGGAGTATCGCTGCTGGATCCTCCGGGAAAAGCTCCGGCTTCGGATTCAGAACATCGAAGAGCAGGAGGAAATTGCCCGGACGGAGCAGATGGTGGAACGGCTGCGGAAGCGGGCGACCCTCATGGTAAACCCGACCATCGGCCAGTCTGTCAATGCGAAACAGACCCAGCTGGACCGCCTTCTGGCCAGACAGATCAAAGCGCCGTTCATCGAGGTGCGGGAGCCGCAGATTACGCTGCCGGAGGTGGCGCCGAAACCGGAGGTGGAGCCGGCGGCAGAACCGGGCGCAGAACCGGGCGCAGAGCCGGGTGTGCAGCACGGCGCGGCGCCGCGGGAAATCCTGACGGTCACCGACTACCAGGTGGATTTCGACCATGATCTTCTTCAGAACGTCAGCTTCACCCTGCGGGCAGGAGAAAAGGCAGCCCTGGTGGGGGCAAACGGCACGGGAAAAACCACTTTGATCCGCGACATTCTTAAAAACCAGAACTCTGCCATCCGGATCGACGAAAATACCCGCTATGCGTGTCTGTCCCAGCTGCAGGCTGAGGCGGAGGACGGGCAGCGGACGGTGCAGCAGGTGCTTCTGGATGCAGGGCTTGACAGCCGGACTTCCATGGAGAATCTCTTAACAAAATATACTCTCCCGGCAGAGGTGCTGGAGCAGAGGGTGTGTGAGCTTTCGGGGGGTGAGCAGAATCTGCTGCAGATTGCACTGGTTGCCATTTCTGGAGCGGAGTTTCTGATTCTGGATGAGCCTACCAGTCATCTGGACCTCTATGCCCAGACAGCACTGGAAAAGGCGGTTGCGGAATATAAAGGCACCGTGCTCATGGTCAGCCACGACTTCTATCTGGTGGCAAACTGTGCGGATTTCGTGCTTCTGGCAGAAGATAACACCGTGCGGAGAATGCGCACCAGAAACTTCCGAAAGATGGTCTACGAGAAGTATTTTGATCAGAAATATCTGGAAAAAGATAAGAAAAAGCAGGAACTGGAAGCCGGCATCACGGAGGCGTTTCAGAAGAACGATCTGGAAGCGGTGGACAGATTTTGCGCAGAACTGGAAGTACTCAGCGAGGAATGACGGGGACGGAAATGAGAAAAAATTGGGAAAACTGGTATGAGGCGCATCTTTCGCGCTGGATCCCTGCGTATGCGTTTTTCCCGCTGATCGGGTGTTTCCTGTGGAACTGTCTGATTTACTGGGGTACGCAGCAGATCATCCTGGGCCTGGGACTGCAGGTGCATGACATCACCACGGCACTGGATCGGATAATGCCGTTCCGGCCCGTGTGGGTCTCTGTCTATGTGCTGAGCTATCCGTTCTGGGTGGTCAGCTATGGGCTGACGGCGCGGGAGAGCAGCCGGGAGGACTGGTTCCGGTTCGTATTTGCGGATATGCTGTCCCGTCTGATCTGCGGCGCTGTTTTTCTGGCATATCCTACGACCAATGTGCGGCCGGAAATCCTGGGGGATGGTTTCTGGGACGGGCTCATGGGTTTGATTTATGCCCTGGATCCGCCGCTGAATCTGTTTCCGTCGATCCACTGTCTGGCCAGCATGATGAGCTGGCTGGGCGTCAGAAAGTGCGCCGGGATTCCGGCATGGTACCGGAACTTTACCCTGGTGTTTGCGCTGCTGATTTTTGCTTCTACGCTGTTTACGAGGCAGCACTGTATCGTTGATGTGGCCGGAGGGGTTTTGATTGCGATGGGGTGCTATTGGCTCAGCCGCCATCTCAGATGGCGCAGATGGCAAAAAAAATGAAAAATCTGCGAGAATCTTTGCGAAAGCTGTAGAAAAAGGGAAATTCCAATGTTATAATCAGATTATGAAAGTGGTACCTGCATGTATGGCATGCAGGTTCTGGTGAAGTGTAAAAAAAGAGGAATATCCCCATGACGCAGCTGATTTATATTGTGATGTTTACCGCCTTTGCGGCGGCGAATCTTTTTGTTTCCACCCGGTGTCTGGTATATAAGAACCGGGAGGGGCGTATGTTGGGCTATGCCCTGTGGTGGGCGGCTCTGGTGAGCCTGTCCTATATGATCAGCATTCTCACGACGGACGAAAGCACCATGTCTGTGAGCAACAGTGTGTATTTCGCCAGTATCGACGGAATGCTCTATTTCCTTATGTGCTTTTGCTTCGCTCTGTCTGGAGTGGATGAAAATACGGATTTCAAAATCGCACGTATCGGGCGGCTGGTACGGCGGTTTTTTGTTTTGTGGATTGTGGTGGATGCTGCCATTCTTCTGACCAATCCGCTGACCGGGATCGCCATTACCTATGAGCCGGTTGTTCCGGAACCTGCGGTTGCCCGGTGGTTCTTCATTCCTGGCGGTGTTTACAATTTACATCTTCTGCTTTGTTATCTGATGCTCGCCTCGGGCTTTCTGGCTGTGGTCATGCGGGCGGTGCGGGTTCCGCGTATGTACCGGCACTACTATATCCGTCTCATTCTCAGTGCACTGGTGGTGGTTGCGGTAAATGCCGCGTATCTGCTGCAGGTGACCCGAAATCATATCGACTATTCGATTTTCTTTTACAGCGTGATGGGATACTCCATATTCTGGAATGCATTTAAAGCGAAGGACACGGGGCTGCTGAGCCAGGCCAGACAGACGATTCTGGAGCATCTGAGTCAGCCGCTGTTTCTGTTTGACTGGGACGACCGGCTGATTTTCGCCAATGAGAATGCCAGAGCGCTGCTGCAGGATCATCAGGTGTCAGACCAGTCTCTGACGGTGAAGGAATTCGTCTGCCTGTGGGGTGTAGAAGAAATCCTTTCTAATCTGGATCATGACCGGCGGTTTTACTGGAACGATTCGGCGGGGAAAAAGGAATCCTATATCTGTGATTTCCAGCTGCTGCGGGATCGGAAGCAGGAGACGGTAGGACGCTTCTTTATTTTCACCAATAACACGCTGGGTGTCGATCCGGTTACCGGCTTTCAGAGCAGACGGTATTTTAACCTTCACAGCCGGAAACTTCTTCCGGCGGGGAACGGCGTGATCGGGATCGCAGTGTGTGACCTGAACCGTCTTACGCTGCTGAACAATACCATGGGTCATGAGGGCGGCGACAGTGCGCTTCGCCTTCAGGCGCAGTTAATGAAACATCATTTTCCGCAAAATACGGTATTCATACGGCTTCAGGATGCGGTGCTGTGTGCGCTTTGCCGGGGGCTGTCCAATGGGGAGATCAAGGAAAGACTGGAGGCGGTCAACCGGGAGCTGGAAGAAGCGGAAAGCTTCCCGTTCCGCATTACAATGGACGGTGCCGTCTCTTCCGCCGAAGGGGAAAATATCATTTCCGCTGTACAGGAAGCCGTTTCTGTCATGCGGACCCGAAAGCTGCTGGACAGTGATTCTGACAGTTCTTCTGTCATCGATTCGCTCCATCAGCTCCTGCTGGAATGTGATCCGGAAACGGAATTCCATGTGCGGCGCACACGGGAGATGGGGGAACGTCTGGCCTATCTGCTGGGACTTTCGGACCATGAGCGGGATCAGCTGTCGCTGCTCTGCCTGTTCCATGATATCGGCAAAGTGGGTATCCCGCAGGAGATCCTTAACAGTTCAGGGAAACTGACAAAGGCGGAATATGAGATTATGTGCACCCATGTGGAAAAAGGCTACCGGATTGCCAGGGCCACACCGGAACTGAACATCGTAGCCGAACCGATCCGCTATCACCACGAGCGCTGGGACGGCGGCGGTTATCCGGACGGACTGAAGGGAGATTCGATTCCTATTTTATCCCGTATCATCGCTGTAGTGGATGCGTATGATGCCATGATATCCGACCGTTCCTACCGAAAAGGAATGGGAAAGGATGAAGCCTGCCGGGAACTGATTCGATGCGCCGGAACACAGTTTGACCCATATATTGCGGAAGTTTTCGTTCGGATGATTACCGGCAGAGAAGAAGCGAAACCATCGGATCAGACGATTCCGGTGGAGGAAACAGAGCTTCTGCCGGGAAAAATCGGTCTGGTCAATGCTGTGTATTGCTCCAGATATATCCTGGGGCCGGACGAACGCATTCTGGAAACAGACAATAATTTCGAAGAACTGACCGGATATACCGCTTATGACGTTGCCAACCTGGGTCTGACCCAGAACGATATGATCTTTAAGGATGACCGGCAGCTGTACTGGGATATGGTTGCGGAACAGGTGGAATCGCAGGGAATCGCTTATCTGGAGCACCGGATCCGCCGAAAGGATGGCACGGGACGATATGTCTACTGCACCGGTCTGCCGGGAGTGGATCCGGCTACGGGGGAAAAGCGGGTCACTGTCATCGTTTCCGATATTACCGATTCCGTTTCCGTTCAGCTGCAGGTGGGCATCGCGCGGAATCGTGCCATGATGAGCCTCCACCGCCTGGAAGAAGCCA
>JAEDMR010000088.1 GCA_016302925.1 Bacillota bacterium | reverse complement strand
TGAATATGGCCTTGATCTGATCCTGACCACTGGAGGCACCGGATTTTCTCCGCGTGACCGGACGCCGGAGGCCACCATGGAAGTGGCTACACGGAATGCGCCGGGCATCGCTGAGTACATGCGGGCGAAATCCTTTGAAATTACGCCGAAAGCCATGCTGTCCCGCGGTGTATCGGTAATTCGGAATGCTACGCTGATTATCAACCTGCCCGGCAGTCCGAAGGCCGTCCGCGAAAATCTGGGTTTCATTTTACCTGCCCTGGATCATGGGTTGGATATTCTATTGGGCCGGGACGGCGAGTGCGGCAGCGAGACGGCAGGGAGCGGGCATGCAGCCGAAAGGGCAGAGCGGCAGCTGCGGGAAGTCTCTTTTATCGATACGGAAACCGCCCGCTGGCTCAGGGAAGAGGCGCCGGAGGACGGACTTTGTCTGAAGCGGTTTCATGCGGATTATGACCTGGATGGGGTCTGTGGCTGGAAGACCGGCGACCGGGTGGAAATCTCCGGTCCGAATGGTGAAAAACTGCAGTTTGAAGTGACCATTACCGGGAAACAGTGCTTCCTGGAATGCCGTCTGCTGCAGCGGACCGGGGAAAAATGCCCGCTGGTCGCCGGGGTGGCCTTCGGAAGGCGTGTTTCAGTTGAGAAATAGACAAATCAGAGAAAAAAATAGACAATAGGTCTATAAAAATTCCTATTTTGTCTATAAGACGAAATTTCGGAACAAATTGACTGTATTTAGCTTTACATTATTTTTCATTTCTAGTATTTTAAAAATACAGGAGGTGTAAAATAATGGAGTTCATGGGATATATAACTAGAGAAAAAGAGAAAATGAACCGTCTTCTCAGGCAATATGAAGAGAAGAACTGCAGCACGATACAGGCCTGGGATTTTTTACACGGTCCAAGTCAGAGGCCATTATTGCCCTGCGGCTTCATGCCTGGGGGATTCGATTTGGATATGAGCAGCCGCTTCGGATCAAAGGCGCAGACGGGCGGTGGAAGACGATTTATCCGGATTTTACGATTTATCTTGCAGACGGCCGAGTGGTGTACCTGGAGCATCTGGGGATGTTCAGCAAGCCATCGTACCGGGAAGGGGCCGTGGAGCGGCTGGGGGACTATCATGCCGCCGAGATCCTGACAGGCCGTAATCTGTTTTTGACCATGGATGGACCGGACGGGGAACTGGATACTGCCTCCATCGACCGGCTGATTGAAGAAAGTTTTATATAGGAAGATGCTATGAAAGATCAGTTTGAACGGGAAATCGACTACATACGAATATCAGTGACAGACCGCTGCAATCTGCGGTGCCGCTACTGCATGCCGTCCTGCGGTGTGCTGTCCTGCGGTCACGATGCGGTGCTGCGGTTTGATGAAATGGTCAGGCTGGTAAGATTGTTCTGTTCAAACGGCATCCGGCATGTTAAAATTACAGGAGGAGAACCCCTGGTCCGAAAGGGACTGCCGTCCCTCATCCGGGAACTGAAAAAGCTTCCGGGGCTGGAAACAGTCAGCCTGACTACCAACGGACTGCTGCTGTCCGCCATGCTGCCGGAACTGATGGACGCAGGGCTGGATGCGGTGAACATCAGCCTGGATACCCTGCGGGAAGACCGTTATGCGGAAATTACAGGACAGGCTGCCCTGCCCCAGGTGTTGAAAGCCCTGGACGACTGTTGCCTGCAGCCGGGACTGCGGGTGAAGCTCAACGCCGTGACCCTGGCAGACTATAACATGGACGAAGCGGAGGAACTGGCTGCCCTTGCGCGGGACCGTCAGATGGATGTTCGGTTCATCGAGATGATGCCTGTGGGCCTGGGCCGGGACTTTCTGGGGTACAGCCAGGATCATATTCTGGCCCGTCTGGAGGCGGTTTACGGACCCGGATCAAAATCCACAGAGAAAAGAGGCAACGGGCCGGCGGTGTATTATGATTTCCGGGGATTTATCGGGAAGGTTGGCTTCATCAGTGCCCTTTCCCACCGGTTCTGTGAAAGCTGTAACCGGGTACGCCTCACGGCGGAGGGATTGCTGAAGCCCTGTCTGCAGTATGCGGAGGGCGTGGATCTGCGAAGCCTTCTGCGGAGCGGGGTAGATGACGATACCCTGACAAAATCCATTCGCACGGGAATTTTCCGGAAGCCGCAGCAGCACGGATTTTGCGGGGAGACTGCGGAGTGCGGAGACCCGGGAACAGGCGGGGAGCCGACAGAGGTCCGGCAGAAGGAAGAAGGGCTCATGTCAGGCATCGGAGGGTAATGCAATGGAAGGAATCATTAAGGCGGTCTGCACCAGTCCGGCCAAAGGTACGGCCAAAGCCAATGTGGGCCAGGCGGTATGCGTAGAAGACTGGGGACTGGAGGGCGATGCCCATGCCGGGAAATGGCATCGGCAGGTGTCGCTGCTGTCCTATGAAAAAATAGAAGAATTCAAAGCGCTGGGCGTCAGCGTGAAGGATGGGGATTTCGGTGAAAACATGGTGGTCAGCGGGGTGGATTTCGCCAGGCTGCCGGTGGGAACCCGTTTTCAAATTGGGAACGTGGAACTGGAGCTGACCCAGATCGGCAAAGAATGCCATCACGGCTGCGCCATCGCCCAGGCGGTTGGGACATGCATCATGCCTACAGAGGGTGTGTTTGCGAGGGTTTTGAAGGGAGGCCCTGTCCGGGTCGGTGATCGGCTCGTGGTAGTCTCTGATAGATAATTACATATTTCTAAGGATTTCGAGTCTGGCCGGTCTAAGGGACAGGTCCGCGGAGTGCGTTCGGACGGTGCTATGACGGCAGACCGATGGGTGTTTTTTGAAAAGAGAATGCCTTCCGTGTTTGAAAAGATTTCCTACAGAATATAAGCAGCATGGATGAATACGATGCTTATTTTTTGCGGGCTCTTTCGGGAGCTTTTTTCATTGCACCCTTTTTCGAAAAGAAATGATACGAGGAGGATGAAAGAATGAAGAAGATTTTATCGGCATTACTGATTGTCATAATGTGCTTCTGCCTGTTTGCCTGCGGCGGGAATGAAGAGCCGGCAGAGGATCAGGGTGCAGCGGCGGACAAGGGTACCCTGACCATGGCAACCACCACCAGCACGGCGGACACCGGGCTGTTGGATTATCTGGCGCCGCTGTTCAAGGAAGACACCGGCTGGACCCTGGAGTGGACTGCCGTGGGTACCGGTGAAGCCCTGAAGATGGGCGAAAACGGAGACGTGGATATCGTGCTGGTTCACGCGAAAGCCAGTGAAGAGGAATTCATCGAAAATGGCTTCGGCGTGGAGCGTTTCCCTGTGATGTACAACGATTTCGTCGTGGTAGGACCGGAAGCAGAAGATGCTTACGGGGATGATCTGGGATCCTGCCTGACGACGATTTCTGTCAGCCAGATGCCTTTCGTATCCAGAGGGGATGATTCCGGTACGGATAAGAAGGAAAAGAAGCTGTGGCCGGCATTCAACCTGGATCCGGCAGCCAATCCGAACTACATTGAATCCGGACAGGGCATGGGCGCCACCATTACCATGGCTGACGAACAGAAGGCGTACTGCCTCACCGACAGAGGTACCTGGCTCAAGTTCAAGAATGATGCTGATCTGGGCATCGAGCTGAATATTGTCTGCGAGGGTGCAAAGGACTTGCTGAACCAGTATGGTGTCATCGCAGTGAACCCGGAAAAGTATCCGGAAGTCAACAACGAAGCAGCCAATGCGTTCATCCAGTGGATCTGTTCCGATGAAGTGCAGCAGCTGATCGGTGAATATGGCGTGGAAGAGTACGGACAGGCTCTGTTCACACCGAATGCGGGAACGGACGCATAAACAGGACATGAACGGAATTTTACAGTGGTTTCATGACTGCTTTACAGACCCTGCCATCCTGAGCGCCATCAAGGTGACCTTTCAGATGGCGGTCTGTTCCTGTCTGATTTCTTCCCTGCTTGGCATTGTCTTCGGCCTTCTGCTGGAACGGTTCAATTTCCCGGGGAAACGGCTTCTGATCCGGATCAACCGGACCCTGATGGGGATGCCGCCGGTGGTGGCAGGCCTGCTGGTCTATATGCTGCTCATGCGGCGGGGACCTCTGGGTTCTCTGGGCTGGCTGTTCACCATCAAAGGCATGGTGGCAGCCCAGGCTCTGATCATCACGCCTATCATGACCGGCATGGTCCACCAGCATGCAGTCAGCAAAGCACCGGAAATCCGGGAGTTCTGCCTGACCATGGGTGCGGGCAGATGGCAGACCATCTGGACCATCCTGAAAGAAATGCGCCATGATATCTATTTCTGCATCGTGACAGCCTTCGGCCGTTCCATCAGCGAGGTGGGCAGCGTCATGCTGGTGGGAGGAAACATCAAAGGACGGACCCGGACCATGACCACGGCCATTTCCCTGCTGAAGAGTCAAGGCATCTTTACCGAGGGCATCGCCCTGGGTATGATCCTGCTGGTGATGGCATTTTTCATCCAGTGGCTCTGTGATCTGCTGCAGAAAGAAGAGGTGGAACATGAGAATAACTGATCTCTCCAAAACAGAGGGTGATTTCACCCTGCAGATCGACCGGATGGAACTGGCACCGGGCAAAATCCACGGTCTCGTGGGACACAACGGGTCCGGCAAAACCATTTTGCTGAAGTGTATCATGGGCATTTTGACGCCGGACCGGGGCACCATCGATTATGAAGGACTGACGCCCCAGGATATTACCCTCATGAGCCAGCGGCCCTATCTGCTCCATGCCAGCGTCTACGACAACCTGGTGTATCCGCTGAAAGTCAGGGGGCAGCGGCCAGATGAAAAGGAAATGGACTATCTGCTGGAACGGGTGGGCCTGCTGGCACAGAAGAACCAGTATGCCAGAAGCCTGTCCAGCGGCGAGCGGCAGAAGCTGTCGTTTCTTCGTGCCATGGTCTTCGGACCGAAGTTCGTCATGATGGATGAGACCCTGTCCAACATGGATCCCGACAGCGAGGCGGTGATCCTGGATCTGATCCGACAGACTCAGGATGAGCGGCCCATTACCTGGCTCATCGTCAATCACCAGCTGGAAAAGAAAAAAGAACTTTGTGATGTAATGCACCGCATGGAGAAAGGAAGATACTGTGGAATTACGGAAGGTTGATACATTGGAAGTGGCGATGGAAAAGCTGCTGCGGTATGCGGCCGGCAGCAGCGGGCCGGAGGTCATGAAGCAGACGGCCGGCCTGCCCATGGAAACAGAGTGGGTGCCTCTGATGTCACTGCCAGGCCGGATTCTGGCAGAAGACGTCTACTGCGGCAATCCGGTACCGGGATTCCATCGATCCACGGTGGACGGCTATGCGGTTCAGAGCAGGGATACCGGCGGCGCATCGGAAAGCCTTCCGGTTTTTTTGAAGGTAATCGGTGAAGTGGAGATGGGTAAGGCGGCGGAAATGACCGTGGGCCCGGGTGAATGTGTCTATGTGCCCACCGGCGGCATGGTGCCGGCGGGGGCAGATGCCATGGTCATGGTGGAATACTGCGAAGGCTTCGGGACCCCGCTTCATGGAAGCGGGCTGAACGTCAGTGAACAGAACGGAAGCGGGTTGAACGGCGGAAGGCAGGCGGGCGCCGTCGCGGCGGGCGGCGGCGCAGGAGCCGGGACAGCGCCGGCCTGCCTGCAGATGGCGGTCAGCTGCAGTGTTTCCGCAGGGGCGAACCTGGTGATGGCCGGGGATGATATGGCCGAAGGACAGCGGGTGCTGCAGCGTGGCCGGCGGATCCGTCCGGCGGATCTGGGTGTTCTGTCGGCCATCGGCAGGACAGAGGCACTGGTTTACCAGCCATGGAAGCTTTCGATTCTTTCTACCGGGGATGAGATCGTCGCCCCGGACCGTGTGCCGGGACCGGGGCAGGTTCGGGATGTGAATACCTACGGCTTGTACGGCCAGGCACTGGAGTATGGGTTTCAGGTGGTTCGTATGGAGGTTGTCTGTGATGATCCCGCCGAGCTGGAGGCGAAGGCGGCTTCTGCCATGGCGGACTCTGACCTGGTGGTGCTGTCGGGAGGCAGCAGCCAGGGAAAGAAGGACGCCACGGCAGAGATCATAAAAAATCTGGCTTCCTCCGGCGTGCTGACTCACGGGCTGGCGGTGAAGCCGGGGAAGCCGACCATACTGGGTTTCGACGAAGTGCAGAGAACCGCACTCATCGGTCTGCCCGGGCATCCGGTGGCTGCCCTGATTTTGTTCCGGGAAATCGTGGGCGGACTGTGGGAACGCCTGACGGGAATGTCCGAGACAGAAAAAAAGCCTGCAATGGCAGGCATCATAACGGTTAATCTGGCTGCGTCTCCGGGCCGCAAAACCCTGCAGCTGGTAACGGTGGATGATTCCAGCTGTGATCCGATGACGGGTCTTCCGCTTGTGACACCGGTCTGGGGCAAGTCGGGCTTGATTCATACTATGAGCCAGGCCGATGGCTACATCGTCATGGAAGTCAACGACGAGGGCGTACAGAAGGGCACGCAGGTGGAGGTGCATCTTTTGTAGCCGGGGCCGATGTCGGGGGCGTATGGTCTGTCGACCGGCAACCCACGGACGCGGCGGACTCATCGGCCTTTTCTGCTGAAAATCACCAGACTGGCGATGATGACCAGACCGCCGACGATGGTGGCCAGGGACGGAATCTCACCCAGCATGGCAAACCCCATGGCGGTGGAGAGCAGCGGTGTGAGGAACTGGTAGTTGGTCACATCGCTGGTCTTTTCGGCCAGGGAAAAAGCACGGCTCCACAGCAGGTAAGCAGTAGCGCTTGGCATGGCGCCCAGATAGGCGGAAGCCGCCAAAGCAGGAAGACAGGATGCTGCGGCCTGTCCAATCTGCGTCAGGGTTTGCGGTAGGAAGAACAGGAGAAGCAGTGCCCCCGAGACCATGCTCCATGTGACGGTCTCCACTGCGGTATAGCCCATGGAAAGGAGTTTTCGGTTCAGCAGGTTATAACCGCAGAACACAATGGCCGCACCGATCATGAACAGCAGGCCGCTGCCTGACGTGTTGCTGCCTGACGTGCTGCTGCCGGCGATATCCGACAAAAGCAGGATTGCCACGCCGCCGAATGCCGCCGCGATGGTACACCAGCCTGCCGGACGGATTTTTTCATGGTAAAGAACGGAAGCGCCTGCCGCCGTCAGCACCGGTGTGGTGGCGATGATCAGACTGGCAACGGCAGAGTTCAGGGTCAGCATGCCCGTATTGAAAAACAGCATATACAGCGTAAATCCGAGGCCGCCCGACAGAAGAAACAGCAGCATATGGGCGGGCTTTTTTGGTTTACTGAAGCGATTTTTGCAGCCGATTCCCAGCAAAATCCCTGCGGCCAGGGTACAGCGGAACAGCCCCAGGGCGTTGGGAGTGAAGGCCTGGGCGGCGATTTTGGTGATTGGGAATGCCGAGGACCAGAGGAAGACGGTGGCTATGGCAAGCAGTGCGGATTTGGTGGATGATTTCATGGCGCGATTGCCTCCTTAAGGTTATACTGGAAAATAGTGTATCACAATTCATTGGATTTTGGAAGAGGCAACACGGTTTCAAAAGCTGTTTTCAAAATCGGTTTTCGACGCTTCGTGCGAATGCGGTTTTCCCAAAAGGCCGAAAAGTTTTCTTTTTGAAAACTTTTCGAGGGAAAAAGAAAACTTTACATTTTATTCATGTAAAATAATTGAATAATATAGAAAATAATATAATTATTATACTATAATCACCATAGAAAAAAGGCGGAATACTGAAGTCCAGGGTCTACAGACTGCATCAGACGTGGAAAGTTTTCTGAAATGGCCATTTTGTTTTCTTTTTGAAAACAAAATGCGGTTTTTTAAAAACCACAGGCGGGCTGGATGCCGAGAGGTTGCCGGAAAAAGCAGCTGAGGGGATCAGACGACGTCCGAATGAGGTGGTATACTAAAGTTGTAATAAAGGTGTCGCTTTTGTATAATAGTCTTAC
>JAEDMR010000087.1 GCA_016302925.1 Bacillota bacterium | reverse complement strand
CCGGATCTTGTTGCACGGGACGTGCCGGGAGGGACCGTTGACGGGAGCTTGTTGACGGAAGCTCGCAGAGAGGATTTTGCAGAGAGGAGTTTGACATTGTGAGCAAAAAGGGGAAACCAAAGACAGAGGAAAACCAGGTGATGCTGAAAATCGCTTCGTTCATCGTAGATAAACGAAACCTGTTTTTCCTCCTGTTCATTTTAAGTGCAATTTTCTCCATGGTATCCATGAACTGGGTCAACGTGGAGAACGATATATCCGCCTATCTGTCGAAAGACACAGAGACAAGGCGGGGGTTGGAGCGAATGGAGAAGGAGTTTGTGACCTTTGAGACGGCAAGGGTCATGGTTCAGAACATTTCCCTGGACCAGGCAGAGGCCATTGCCGACTACATGGAAACCGTGGAAGGCGTATCCTCCGTTACCTTTGAAGATTCGGAGGAACACTATAAGCAGGCGTCGGCCCTGTTCGACCTGACCTTTGACTATGAAGAGGGGGACGCAAGAAACAAGGAGGCTCTGCAGCAGATTCTGGACAAGTACGAGGGGTACGACGTGTATGTTTCCAGCACCATTACCGATTCCATCTCCGACATCATCGCGGAGGAGATACGGTTTGTGCTGGTGATTGCGGCGGTGATCATCGTGGCGGTACTGCTGCTGACATCCCAGACCTATGCAGAAGTGCCGGTTTTGCTGATTACCTTCATGGCGGCGGCACTGCTGAACATGGGGACGAATTTTTTGTTCGGGACCATTTCCTTCGTGTCCAATTCGGTGACGGTGGTGCTGCAGCTGGCCCTGGCCATCGACTATGCCGTGATTCTGGTGCACCGGTATACCGAAGAGCGGGAACGGTATGATGCCCATGATGCCACGGTCATCGCCCTCAGCAAAGGGATTCCGGAAATCGCCTCCAGCAGTCTGACCACCATCGGCGGTTTGGGCGCCATGATGTTCATGCAGTTTCACATCGGTTTCGACATGGGCATCTGCCTGATCAAGGCCATTCTATACAGCCTGCTGTCGGTGTTTACCCTGATGCCGGGGCTGCTGATGGTGTTCAGCAAGTGGATCGACCGGACCCACCACAGGAATTTCGTGCCGAAAATCACGCCGGTGGGAAAATTCGCAGTGAAAAGCCGTTTCGTGATTCCGCCGGTGTTCGCGGTGATGCTGATCGCTGTCTTCATTTTTTCCAATAATTGCCCGTATGTGTACGGCACGGAAGATATCAAAACCTTCCAGAAAAACGATGTAACCGCTGCCAAGGAGACCATCGAAGACACCTTCGGCTCGTCCAACATGGTCGCTCTGATCGTGCCGGGCGGGGATTACGATGCGGAGGCGGATCTGCTGGCTGACCTGGAGGCCTGCGACGAAGTGGACCATGCCCTGGGCCTGGCCAACACGGAAGTGATGGACGGCTACACCCTGACAGACGGGCTGACGCCCCGGGCTTTTTCGGAGCTGCTGGATCTGGACTACGCTGCGGCAGAGGCGCTGTATGCCGCCTATGCGGCCAGTGAAGAGGACTACGGGCGGATCGTCAATGATCTGGATAACTATGAAGTGCCCATCATCGATATGGTCATGTACCTTTATGACATGATGGAGGATGGGTATATCAAGCTGGACGATGATCTGGAGGAAACCTTTCAGGATCTGTATGACCAGCTGTATCAGGCCCGTCAGCAGCTGCAGAGCCAGGACTACAGCCGCATGCTGGTCTATCTGAACCTGCCGGTGGGCGGGGAAGAGACCTTTCAGTTCCTGGACCGGATCCACGTCATGGCAGACAAATATTATGACGGCGGAGACGTGCTGCTGGCCGGAAATTCCACCAGCCAGTACGACCTTTCCAAGTCCTTTGCCAACGACAACCTGATGATCTCCATCGTGTCGGCCCTGATCGTCATGGTGGTGCTGCTGCTGACCTTCCGATCTGCGGGACTGCCGGTTTTGCTGATTCTGGTCATCGAGGGAAGTATCTGGACCAACTTCTCCTTCCCGTACCTGACGGACACCAAGCTGTTTTTCATGAGCTATCTGGTGGTCAGCTCCATTCAGATGGGTGCCAACATCGACTATGCCATCGTCATTTCCAGCCGGTTCTCGGCCCTGAAAAAGGAAATGAATGCCAAGGACGCCATGGTGGAGACCCTGAATCAGGCCTTCCCGACCATCATCACATCCGGTGCCATCCTGGCCTTCGCCGGGGCGCTGATCGGCGTTATGACTTCGGAAGCCACCATATCCAGCATCGGCGTATGCCTGGGAAGAGGTACTTTGATCTCCCTGATTCTGGTCATGTTCGTCCTGCCCCAGATCCTGCTGCTGGGTGACACCATTATCGAGCGAACCTCTTTCAATATCAGCGTTCCGGTGAAGCGGAAGCGGGCTGCCGGCTACCTGTTTGTGGACGGCATCATTCGCGGAGAAATTCACGGCAGCATCAATGCCAGCGTTCGCGGCGTAGTGCAGGGGGATGTCAATGCTGCGGTGATCTCGGGCACTATGGAGGAAGTATCGGAAGAAGCGCAGGAAGGAGGTGCGGAACATGCAGAAGAAGAAAAGAATCAATAGAATACTGGCAGCGGCCCTCTGCATCTGTCTCACACTGGGCAGCGTGACGGTAAGCCGCGGAGCAGGCACGGCAGATGCGGCGGTGAAACAGGAAAGTCAGGTGATTTCCATCTGGACGACAGAAGAGTTTCTGGAGTTCGCCCAAAACTGCACGTCAGACAGCTGGTCACGGAACAAAATCTTTCGTCTCGACGCCGATCTGGATGTCAGCGGCAGTACTCTCCGGTCGGTGCCGGTCTTTGGGGGCATTTTCGATGGCAACGGTCATAAAATCACCGGGTATGTGTTTCAGGAAAGTGCTTCGCCCCAGGGTCTGTTCCGGTATGTCCAGGAATCGGGCCTGATCAAAAATCTGACCGTGGAGGGTACGGTGCTGCCGGAGGGCAGCCGGAAGACCATCGGCGGTATTGCCGGGGAAAATGCGGGAACCTTGCAGAACTGCAGGTTTTTCGGCACCGTGGGTGGTGACGGGGAGATCGGTGGCATCGCCGGTATCAATACCATCACCGGACTCATTTCCAACTGCAAGTCCTACGGTGTGGTCTACGGCAAGCAGTATGTGGGCGGTATCACTGGCAGAAATTACGGCACCGTGCTCCTTTCCGAAAACCGGTGCAGCGTCAATACCACCGTTCAGTCGGAATCCAAAACCATTGCGGCGGTGGACATTTCCAGCCTGACTCTGGAGGAGCTGAATCAGGAAGTGAACCTCAGCGACATCGGCGGCATCGCCGGCTGGTCCGGCGGCATTCTGCAGGACTGCACCAATGAAGGCACAGTGGGCTATGCCCATACGGGATATAACGTGGGCGGCATCGTGGGCCGCCAGTGCGGCTATGTGAACCAGTGCACCAATCAGGGAGCGGTTTACGGCAGAAAGGATGTAGGCGGCATCGCAGGACAGATGGAGCCGTATTCCCAGGTGCTTTCCACCAGCCGACTGTCCCAGCTGCGGAAGGAGCTGTCACGGCTGCAGACGATGCTGACCCGGCTGCTGGACGATGCGGACAGCAGTGCATCCGGCATCGCTCTGCAGATGGATGCCATCAGCGGATCTCTGGGAAAAGCTCAGGATACGGCGGACAGCCTGATTCAGCAGACCACGGCCATTGTCAACCAGGATATTGATGCCGTCACCGCGGTGAGCACCCGATTTTCGGAGGTGCTGACCCGGCTGGAACCGGTCATGGACCGGAGTACCGATGTGATTCCCGTCATGAAAACGGCGGTGGGTCAGCTGCAGCAGTCGGTGGCCTCGGTGCAGGCCATGTCGCCGAAACTGAAAAAGGCCTTCGAGGAGATGGATCAGGCCCTGGCCGATCTGGCCGGCGGGCTGTCTCTGGTGCAGCAGGGCTGCCGGGAAATCTCGGAAGGAATCACCCACCTGAAGCAGAGCCTGGGGGATGCGGAAACGGTGGAAGTAGTGCTGGACGAGATCAGTGACGGAATCGGCGACCTGTCTTCTGGTCTGCGTCAGGTGTCCGACGCAGCAGAAAACATGCAGACTGCGGCAGAGGATCTGCGGAATTCGGAGCTCTGGGAGGATACTCTGGGCAGCCTGGATGAAACATCTGCCCCGGCGCAGGTGCTGATTGCTCTGCAGAAGTTTTTGACTTCTGACGAATTCAATGATACACTGGAAACAGTACAGACAGAATTGTCACAGATGATGAAAGGTCTGAAGCAGATGACCCGCGGGGTGCGGGAGGTACAGTCCGGCATGGAGAAAATCGCGGAAGGTCTGGATGCGGAGGAACTCAGGAAGGGCTTTTCGAGTCTGGAATCGGGAGCAAAAACCATGGAAAAGGCCATGGCTTCTTTCGCTTCGTCCATCGATCATCTCCGGAAGGCATCTTCCTGGATGGAGACTGTCAGTGAAGACGCAGAGCAGGCGATCCAGTCAATCTATGAGTCACTGGGTACACTGCGGACGGCTTCGGCCCTGGCCGAAGAGGTTGCGGGCGACCTGCACCAGATCCTGGCGGATCTGGCGCAGCAGCCTGCCATACAGTTTACCGGTGCGGACAGCACCTATATCCAGACCCAGGAGGATCTTTCCGATGCCATCGGGTCCCTCCGGGAAAACTGCGATGCCCTGGGGGATGTACTGCTGCAGGATTCGAAAGCTCTGATTGCAGACCTGCAGGACGTATCCGACCAGATGATGAAGATCTTCAACCTGTTGCTGGACCTGGCGGAGAACCAGGGCAGCGGAACTTCAGCGGGCAGCAGCATTTCTGCGGAAACCAGCAGCACCTCCACCGGAAGCCGGAAAGATGACGAGGACGGTGGCCTGCTGCCGGACATGCAGGACGTATCCGCAGAGGATACAGCCGGCCAGACCGAGGGTAAAGTGGCAGCCTGCACCAATCTGGGTCCGGTGGACGGCGACATCAACGTGGGCGGCATCGCCGGATCCATGGCCAGGGAAGTGGATTTTGACCCGGAAGACGACCTGCTGGCACAAACCGGCGGTCTGACGGAAGAAACCACCTTTTACAGCCGGGGCGTCATCCGCAGCTGTGAAAACCGGGCCGATGTGGCGGCCAAGAAGAATTATTCCGGCGGCATCGTGGGCAGGATGGACTTCGGCTATGCGGCCGAATGCAGTGCGGCACGATACATCACGTCCCGCAGCGGGGATTTTGTGGGTGGTATCGCAGGCATGACAGCCGGAACCATCGAAAACTGCAGTGCGAAAACCGTCCTTTCAGGCAGAGACTGCGTGGGCGGCGTGGCCGGCTCCTGCAGCGGAAGTCTGAAGAACTGCAAAACGGCAGTCCGGATTGAAGACAGCAGAGAACACCGGGGCGGTATCGCCGGCCTGCTGGAGGAAGACGGAACAGCAGCAGGGAATCTGTATCTGGAGCAGACCGGCGAGGACGGAAACCGGATGGGCGGCATCGATCAGATCAGCTACCGGGGCCGGGCGGAAGCCGTCACCTACGAAGAGATGAAGAAAGCCGGCTTGCCGGAGATTCTGCGGTCTTTCACCGTGCGATTCCTGGCAGACGGTGTACCGCTGAAAGAGGTCACCGTGTCCTATGGAAACGGGATTTCGCAGGAGGAAATCCCCACTGTACCGGAAAAGGAAGGCTATTTCGGCAGCTGGGATGAAAGCTGCCTCCGGTCCGTGACCTCAGACCGGGATCTGGGGGCGGACTATGTCCGCTGCGTCAGCGCCCTGGCCAGCAGCCAGACCCGAGAAGGCGGAAGCTCTGTACTGCTGGTGGAAGGCAGTTTCCCGCAGGAGAGCCGCCTCCAGCTGCAGAAGGTGGAGGATGACGGACCGGCCGGCTGTGTGGAGCAGTGGAAGGCAACGCTGCTCGCTGTCTCTGACGACAGGGAAGAGAGCGGTAAGCATGCCTGGCGGTACCGGCTTCCGAAGGAAACCCGCCGAGGCGTGAAAATCCAGATTCAGATTCTGGAAGACGGGAAATGGAAGACGGTCCGGACGAAAGAAGAGGGACGGTGCCTGGTGTTCCAGGCCAGTGGCACAGAAATACAGTTCGCGGCCGTGGAGAAGTGCGGTGGATTCATGCTGTGGATCGGGGTGCTGGTGCTGGTTCTGCTGCTGGTGTCGGCTGCCGTCGTCCTCCGGCGAAAGTCTAGAACGGAAAGGGTAGGAACAGAACTATGAAACTATGTGTATTCGGTGCCAGCAGCGATCAGATTGACCGCAGGTATCTGGAAGCGGGAGAAGCCTTGGGCCGGCATATGGCCCGGCGGGGCCATCCGCTGATTTTCGGCGGCGGCGCCACCGGCATGATGGGCGCTGTGGTGCGGGGCGTCACGGAAGAAGGAGGAGAGTCCACCGGCATTGCGCCCCGGTTCTTTGACCGGGAGGGAGTGCTCTATCCGGGCTGCAGCCAGATGATCTTCACAGATACCATGCGGCAGAGAAAAGAGCAGATGGAGCAACTGGCAGACGGCTTCATCGTCACGCCGGGCGGTATCGGTACACTGGAGGAATTCTTCGAGGTGCTGACCCTGAAACAGCTGGGACAGCATGACAAGCCCATCGCCATCCTCAATACGGCCGGCTGCTTTGACTCGCTGAAGGAACTGCTGGAGAATCTGGTGAAGGACGGCTTTATGAGCGAGGGCTGCCTGGAGCTATATTATATGACCGACGATGCAGAGGAACTTCTTTCCTATATGGAGATGGAGGAAACACTATGACGAAAAAGCGATTCACCGCCCAGGACATCCTCGATGCGCTGAACACCCACTATAAAGAATCCATCTTCATCACCGACGGCGAAGGGGAGGTCATCTATGTCAATGAAGAGGGTGCCCGGCGAATCGGCGCATCCTCCCGGATGGAACTCATGGGCAAAAACGTGGAAGAACTGATGCAGGAAGGCTATTATCAGCGGTCCACCGTGCAGAAGGTACTGGAAACCGGAAAAGAAGCGGTTGCCACCCTGATCTATAAAACGAAGAACAGCAGCGTATCCCACAGTATCCCGGTTCTGGACGAACAGGGCCATGTGGAAATGGTTGTGACCAATAACATGAGCGTGGAGCACAATAAAGAATGGGAAGAAATCCTTGCCCGGGAGCGGACCGCCATGGCCAGAATGCAGCGGGAACTGGACCACCTGCGTCTGAAGGATCACAGCCGGTTCATCGCCAACAGCCCAGCCATGCAGGGGGTACTGCAGACCGTAGGAGCCATCGCACCCACCGACAGCAGCGTGGTCATTCTGGGAGAAAGCGGCACCGGAAAGGACATGGTGGCCCGGCTGATCCATGAGCAGTCGGAACGGGCCAGCAAGGCCTTCATCAGCATCAACTGCGCGGCTATGCCGGATCAGCTGCTGGAATCGGAACTGTTCGGATACGAAGGCGGCGCCGTCACCGGTGCCCTGGCCAAAGGAAAAATCGGTCTCTTTGAAGCGGCTTCCGGCGGGACCATCTTTCTGGATGAAATCGGCGACATGCCTCTGGCCCTGCAGTCCAAGCTGCTGCGAACCCTGGAAAACCACGAAATCCGCCGGGTGGGCGGGGTGAAAAACATCCCGGTGGACGTCCGTGTCATCTGCGCCACCAACGTGAATCTGCAACAGATGGTGGAAGAAAAGAAGTTCCGGGAAGACCTGTACTACCGTCTCAGCGTGTTCCTGATTCAGCTGCCGCCCCTCTGTGAGCGGAAAGAAGATATCATCCCCATCGCGGAAAGCTTTCTGAAGGGACTCAACGAGAAATACGGCATGCAAAAGACCCTGGCACCGGTGACCATCGAAACCATGCTGAACCACCGGTGGCCGGGAAATATCCGGGAGCTGCGAAATGTCATGGAACGAATTTACGTGGTCAGCCCGGGCAACGAGCTGATTTTCACCCCGACGCCGACCGCCGATTACGGACAAAATCCATCCGCTCCACAGGAAATTATGATGCCGGACGATTACAGCAGTCTGAAGGAGTTCAGCGAAAGTGCCGAGCGCTGGTATATCGACCGGACCCTGCAGAAGTGCGGCGGCCGCATCGGAGAGACGGCAGAGCGGCTGGGGATCCACCGGAGCGTCCTTTACCGGAAATTACATAAA
>JAEDMR010000086.1 GCA_016302925.1 Bacillota bacterium | reverse complement strand
CATGACCGGAAGCCAGTAAAACAGACCTGCCACCGCCGCAATGGCGACGAAGAACAGCAGCACATAAGCGCCTGCCCGTTTCCAGTCGGTATGAACCACCGCGAAATCGGTCTGCGCCAGGCGAATCGGCTCTTTCTTTCCCAGAAAGAGGAGAATCAGAAGCATCAGAAATGCAGCTGCAGCATAAGGAAGCACCGTTTCCACGAAGCTGCCTGCAGTGAATCGGTAATGCTGATAGATATACAGATTCTGGGGATTGCCCACCGGGGTCAGCATGCTGCCCAGATTGGCTGCCACGGTCTGCAGTACCACGGTGGATACCAGCAGCTCCGGATGGCCGGATTTTTCCAGCACGAAGATGGCAAAGGGTACGAAGGTCAGAAGTGCCACATCGTTGGTTACCGCCATGCTGAGAAAGAAACACAGCATAACCAGCACCAGCATCAGAGAACGGGTCTCGGACACGTGGACCAGCAGCTTCACGCCGATCCAGTCGAATGCGCCCACCCTCTGGAGCCCTGCCACCACGACCATAAGGCTCAGCAGGATGCCCAGCACCCGGAAGTCGACAAAACCGGCCATCTGTGACAGAGAAGGCGTCATGAAAAAGCAGGACACCAGGGCAAGGAGAAATGCAATCACCATGACCGTTTCTTTTTCGATAAAGTATTTCAGTTTTTGTATCATATTTCGATGCCTCTTTCTGCACCGGTTTTCGCCATAGATATAGTTTTTCCATTGGAGGAGGCTTCACCGTTCCAGCCGGTCAGATCCTTAATTACCTCACCTGCAATGATCAGTCCTGCCACCGACGGCACGAAGCTGACACTTGCCGGCGTACGCAGACCGGTCCGTACCGGTTCTTCTTTCGAATAAAGCACCTTTACATTCTTGATGCCCCGATCCCGGAGTTCCTTACGAATCACCTTCGCCAGCGGGCAGACGCTGGTTTTGCTGATGTCTGCAATTTCAAACCGGGTGGGATCCAGCTTGTTCCCCGTCCCCATGGAAGAGATCACCGGCGTTCCGGCCCCTTTCGCCCGGCAGATGAGATCCACCTTTGCGGTCACAGTATCGATGGCATCCACCACATAATCATACGAACCGAAATCAAACTCCGATGCACTCTCCGGCAGATAGAAGCACTGGCTGGTCACCACGGTCATGGAAGGGTTAATGGAGAGAAGCCGTTCCTTCATCACTTCCGTCTTGGGCCGGCCCACCGTTTCGTGGGTGGCGATAATCTGCCGGTTCAGATTGGTCAGATCCACCACATCCTTGTCCACGATATGCATATATCCCACACCGGCACGGGCCAGTGCTTCGCAGGTAAATCCGCCCACACCGCCCAGGCCGAAAATCAGCACCCGGGCCTGCTGCAGCCGGTCCACCGCCTCACTTCCCATGAGCATGCGTGTTCTCTGAAACTGGTCTTCCTGTCTTTCTTCCATGTTCATCTCGTCTTGATTCCTCTCAGCTTTCCTATGACAAAATAGATCACATCGGTCGTATATCCAAGTCCTGCCAACCGACGTGCTGCCCGGGCCAGAAATTTTTCATCCAGCGCTTTCCCCTCAGAAAGCTGTTGCCTGGTCATTTTCACCGCCACTTCCAGTGCCCGCTTTTTTTCATCCAGAACTACCGGATTGCCAGATCCACTGTCATCGCCATCTTTCTCCATCCGGAGCATAGCATCCTTCATCGTATCATAGCTGATGCCCCGTGCCTCCAGCTCCTGCCGGATCTTTTTCTGTCCTTTTCCCTTGCCTGCTGCCACGCGAATGTAGCTTTGGCAATACTGCAGGTCGTCCAGATATCCGTATTCCAGCAGCTGTTTCACCGCATCGTCTATTTCCGATGCATCGTATTCCTTCTGTTTCAGGTACTTCCGGACCTCCCACTGGGTCCGCGGCTGCGCAGACAAATAGGCTGCCGCCTTATCGAAGGCGTTTGCTTTATGAGTTTGCGGGCTGCTCTTCTTCTTCTCTCCGGTCGACAATCTCTGCTTCCCCCTTTTCTTCCAGGCTGCACCAGACCATGGTAAACCCGGTGCCTGCTGTTGTCTCATGAATCCCTACTTCATGAAACCAGACTTTCTGCCCGTTCCAGATGACGAAATCCCGCAGTCTCACCGGCTTCCCGTCTTCCTCTCTCTCCTGGCTTATATCACGCTCCCCGAAATCCGGCAGAGCCCCAGCCATGCCGAAAAAGCCCAGACCTGTGAATTTTGCCAGGGCTTCCCGCCGGGTCCAGATCCGGTAAAATCCGGAAATCCCGTCCTGCTTCACAAACTCTGCCTCGGCATCGGTAAAATATCGGGCTGCGATGGCATCCTGTCGGCATAAACGGTTTTCCTGCAAATCCATGCCGCATGGACTCTTTCCCAGAATGCACGCCCAGAGTCCGCCGCTGTGGCTGATGCTGAACCGGAGACCCGCCGCTGCCGGCGAAGTGAAAAAAGGCTTTCCCTTCGGGCTCCGGCTGATGGAAAGCTCCGCTTCTGTCAGAC
Source organism: Bacillota bacterium (assembly GCA_016302925.1). GTDB lineage: Bacteria > Bacillota > Clostridia > Peptostreptococcales > Anaerovoracaceae > RGIG7179. Next base: position 5,676 of record JAEDMR010000086.1, on the reverse strand, counting down.
GTGGTGCGAAGCTGCGGGCTGCATCCCGCAGCAGGGCAAGGCGCCGGTCCGCTTCACCGGGATCGAGATAAAGATAGATCTGAAACATGCTTTTTCCCATCCGTTTTCAAAGGATATCACAAATTGTATTACAAAACGAAAGACACCGCAGGCGGTGTCTTACTGTATACGCTATTCTTCCGCCGCAGGTACGTCCTTTGGCTCCGTGTCCCCCAGGCGCTCCAGCACACGCTTGTAGCCGTCGGCCCCGTACAGAAGGCACTTATTGATCCGGCTGATGGTGGCGGTGGACGCATTGGTGATGGATTCTATTTCGCTGTATGTCTTTTTTTCGGAAAGGAGCCTGGCCACCTGCAGTCGCTGGGCGATTGCATGGATTTCATTGATGGTGCAGATGTCTTCGAAAAACCGGTAGCAGTCTTCCCGGTCTTCCAGGGTCAGCACCGCGTCAAACAGCTGATCGATGTCATCTCGTTTTAATTTGGATTGATATTCCATTTTCCGAACTCCTTTCGCCTGCGTCCGCAGCCGGGCGCTTTCAAACTTTCATACTATAAAGTATTATAACACCACCGTCCGTCTTAGTCAAACTGTATTTCGTCGGTCAGGAACTGGAGCCGCTCCTGTCCCTGCCATACCTGACACTCCAGGGTGCCGATGAGGCGGGCCGGCCGATGGCTGCGGATTCCGTCTTCGTAGCGCCGGGCGTGGTTGAAGAGTACACATGGCAGACGGTATCCCGTCCGGCTTCGGGCAGCAAACCGCATATGCAGTCCTTGGTCTCCCATGAGACGCACGTCCTCCAGAGTGACATCTTCCAGAAGAAACAGCGGTTTCGGGTTTCCGTTTCCGAATGGTGCCATAAGCTCCAGCTCCTTTGCCAGTCCCAGGGTCATTTCCTCCGCACCGGCCGTCAGATCGATGTCGAAGCTTCGGCGGAAAATATCCGGATTATCCTTCTTTATTTTTGCCATGGCATGAAGCAGATTTTCCGAAAGACGCTGCAGATACTCTGCCTTCATCAGAAAACCGCAGGCACTGGCATGACCGCCGAACTTTTCGAAAAACGCTTCATTTTCCTTCAGCAGTGCATAAAGGCTGACCCCCGGAATGCTTCTTCCGGTTCCCTTTAGATATTTACGATCCTCACCGCTCGGGGTAACCAGCACTGCCGGCCGGTAGTAGGTTTCCTTCAGCTTTCCTGCCACGATGCCGGCGATACCTTCATGGGCGTCCTCCGAACGGATCAGCAAGAAGTCCTTCACGGTGTCTTCGCTGCCGCAGCCGGCTTCTGTCAGCTGCTGCACGCAGCGCTGGAAGGTTTCCTGCTGCAGTTTCTTGCGCTGCATGTTCTGGTTCACCAGCAGCGCCACTTTCTCATCCAGCGCTGCGTCTGCAGTCGCTGTTTTCGGCGTTTCTGCGCACCGCAGCAGTTCCACCGCTACAGAAGCATCTTCGATTCGCCCCGATGCGTTGAGATGCGGCACGATGATAAAGCTGATACTCTCCGAAGTGACGGCTTCGGGCTTCAGCGAAACCGCCTCCAGCAGACGAAGCAGACCTGCACGGCAGCCCCGGTGGATCATGCGAAGTCCGTACTTGACAATGGTCCGGTTTTCGTCCACCAGAGGCATGATATCGCCCACCGTGCCGATGGCGGCCAGGTCCAGTACGCTGTTGATCACCGCTTTCGGAAGATCTGCCCGCTGCTGAATGGCCTGAGCCAGCTTGAAGGCCACGCCGCAGCCTGCCAGCCCCTTGAACGGATACGGGCATCCCGGCTGCTTCGGATTGATCACCAGGCAGTCTGCGATGGTATCCGTCACATTATGGTGGTCGGTCACCAGAACCTTCATCCCCAGAGATTTGGCATATTCCACCTCTGCCGCCGACACGCTGCCGCAGTCCACGGTGAGGAGCATCTGAAAGCCCTGCTCATGAATCTGGCGGATCGCCTCCTGATTCAGCCCGTACCCCTCTTCAAAACGGGACGGGATGTAGTAGTCCACCTGCCCCGGCTCGGTGATATGGGACAGAATGCTGAGCATCAGGGTGGTAGAGGTGATCCCGTCGGCATCATAGTCTCCGTAGATGCAGATCCGCTCCCCGGCTGCCGCCTCTTCCAGAAGAAGAGAGACCCCTTCCTCCATGTTTTTCAGGAGAAAAGGGTCATAGGTCCTGCGGGGGCTGGGAGACAGGAATTCCTCCAGATCTTCCTGCGACTCGATCCCCCGCTTGAATAATAACTTTTTGATTGTATTGCTGATTTCTGCCATTTTTTATCCTTTTAAGTAATTCAGCGGATCCACGATGGCTCCGTTTTCACGCACTTCCACATGCAGGTGATTTCCGGTAGACGTTCCGGTGGAACCTACCTTGGCGATGACCTGTCCTTTCTTCACAGACTGCCCCACACTGACGCAGAGACTGGAAGCATGTCCGTACAGAGAAACGATGCCGCCGCCGTGGTCAATCATGACACAGTTGCCGTAGCCGCCGTAGGACTGGGACATGATGACCTTTCCGTCACCCATGGCCACGATGTCCGCACCATAGCTGGCGGCGATGTCCATGCCGCTGTGATACTTCCATACGTTATAGACCGGATGCATCCGGTAGCCCGCATAGGATGTGATATAGTGGCTGCTCGGTACCGGCCAGGTAAAGACGCCGCCCACATATTCGGAATTCACATCCACCATGTTTTTCAGCGTCTGCTCCAGTTCCTTGGCCTGTGCCAGCAGTTCATCCTCTTTCTTTTCCAGTTCGGATTTCTTGCTGTCCAGCGATTCCTGATCCGCAGCCAGTTCTTCCTTCTGGGCTGCCATGGACTGCTTTTTCGCCTTCAGTTCCTTCTTAATGGATTCCAGCTGCTTGTGCTCTTTTTCCAGGGTCTCCATCACATCCACGTCGTTTTCGTAGATCCGCCGGATCATCTCCACGTTGGAAACGAACTCGGAAATGTTGCTGGACCCCAGAAGCACATCCAGGAATCCCACCGACCCGTTTTTATACATGGCCCGAAGACGTTCATTGAGCCCGTCCTCCCGCTCCTGCATATCCTTTTCTTTTTTCTTGATTTTCTTCTCCGTGGCTGCAATCTCATCGGCCGTAGCCCGAATGGCCGCGGACAGGCTGTCCACTCTGGCCGATAGGCTCTTGATGTCCTTTTCCACCTGGGCCAGCTCATTGCTGACTTCTTCCTTCTGATCGTTCACGTCATCCAGCTCACCCTGTACCTGGCTTTTCGTCTGTCCCGCATATGCCAGACTCATGCCTGCAGCCGAGAACACCAGAAGCACACTGAGCAAAATACACAGCCCCTGCTTTCCGGATTTTGCAAAGAAATGTTTTTTTCTCATACCCGTCCCCCTACGTATCTAAGAATCGCCGCATGGAAACAATGCTTCCCCAGGCACCGATGCTCATGCCCAGCGCCAGGAAGATGATGACCATGTTGGTTGTCAGATAGCTCACCGAAATCAGCGGGCAGGACACGATGGCCAGCACCTGTGCTCCGATGAGTTCCACGATTTTTCCGTAAATCAGTGCGATCAGCCCTGTGGCCACAATGGAGGCCAGCATGCCGATCAGAATGCCTTCCGCCAGGAACGGCCCGCGGATAAACCAGTTGGTGGCGCCGATGTATTTCATGATGCGGATCTCTTTCGCACGGGCGAAAACCGTCAGCTTGACGGTATTGGAAACCACCACCACGGAGACCACTACCAGGAATCCCATGATGATCAGCGCCGCGATCTGCAGGAAATTGGTGATATCTGTGAGTTTTTCCACCGTTTCCTGATAATACTGGATGTCCTCCACGTTTTCAAAGGAACCGGCGTATTCCGCCACCTTTCCTGCGTTATCCAGGGAATCCACGGTGATCAGTATGGAACTTGGCAGCGGGTTATTTCCCAGGGTATCCAGCAGATAGCCGCTTTCGCCCCACCGCTGCTTCATGATTTCCAGCGCCTCATCCTTGGTCCGGTATTCCACCTCGGTGACGCCGTCACAGGTCTTCATCCGGCTCATGATATTCATGATTTCTTCCTGGGAGGTATCATCCTTCAGGAAGACTTCAATCTGGTCGTAGTCCTGCTTCACCGCCTCGGTGAACATATTCACGTTGACCATGATAACGAAAAACAGCCCCAGAATCAGCAGCATGGCTGTGATGGAGAAGATGGATGCCAGGCTCATGCCCCGATTCCGGAAAATCTGGGTAAAGCCCTGCTTGATGTTATACGTCAGACTTCGCAGCATCGTTCTCCTCCTTTCCGGCTTCCGGCTGAACCGCAGTCTCTTCCTTCCGGGCCGTCTCTTCCTTCCGGGCCGTCTCTTCCTTCCGGACAGGCGCCGCCTGCTCGAAGCCGTAAGCACCCTGCTCGTCGCGGACCACACGCCCTGCTTCTATGGCAATGACCCGCTTCTTCATCCGGTCCACAATGTCCTTTGCGTGGGTCACCATGACGATGGTCGTGCCCCGCAGGTTGATCTGCTCCAGCAGGTCCATGATTTCCCATGCAGTGTCCGGGTCCAGATTTCCCGTCGGCTCGTCTGCAATGAGTACCGTCGGATTATTGACGATGGCACGGGCAATGGCAACTCTCTGCTGTTCACCGGCAGAAAGCTCCTCCGGATACTTATGTGCCTTATCGCTGATCCCCACCAGACTGAGAATCTGCGGCACCTGCTTGCGGATCTGCCGCGGCGTTTTATGTACCACTTCCATGGCGAAAGCTACATTTTCAAATACCGTCTTCTTCGGCAGCAGCCGGAAATCCTGAAAGACGGTTCCCAGCTTTCTGCGGTACTGGGGGATTTCCCGGTTGGAAAGCCGCGTCACTTCCTGTGCGTCCACCAGAATACTGCCCTTATCCGCATTGATCTCCTTCAGAATCAGCTTGATAAAGGTAGATTTCCCGGCGCCGCTGGGTCCCACCAGAAAGACAAAATCCCCTTTTTTAATATGTACACTTACATCGTCCAGCCCTACGTTGGTCTTGTAAGTTTTCGTCACATGCTCAAAACGAATCATATTCTTCCCCTTTTTACTATATTGTTTCAGGTTTCAGAAACCGACTTATATAGTAACATTATACTATATTTCGACGGTTTTTTGAACAGTAATTTATGGCAAACCGGAGTTTTTCTGTGTACAGACCCCAGTTGCCTTTCGTTTGCCGTGGGGTCCGAAGCATTGTCTGCAGCGAAGTTCGCTACAGACGGATTGATTTCCTGCTGTGTGGCGAACTTTTCAGAAAAAGTTCGCCACAGCCTGTGTATGAAGCGAAAAAGTGGAGAACCAGGTCATAACAATTCCTTCCATTTGCCAGCCACTTCTTCCGCAATTGCCTCCAGCGCCGCATAAACTGCATGCCTGCTACCGGAATCTCCGGCTCCATGCCAGCTGCCTGCCGCCAGAAGCTCCACCGGCAGGCAGCTGGCATACTGGGCCCGGTAAAATACCGCCGGGTCCGCCAGAGGAATGGTGCGAACATCTGCGAGACGCAGGAAGCGACGCAGTTCGCCGTGGTTGACTTCGGGGTTATCCCCGTTCAGAATCCACAGGATGTGCGTTCCTCCGGCAGCCATATCCCGCAGTGCTTCGTAGGTCTCCATCCCGGCAAATACCCGGGATGGCAGCGGGTCGATGACGCCGATGACCAGGTC
>JAEDMR010000085.1 GCA_016302925.1 Bacillota bacterium | reverse complement strand
GCTCCATTTTTTGAGTCGGTGCGACACAGAAAAATGAGATGTGTAAAATAATTACATTTATTACTGGAAAAAAATCGCAGCATCCACGTAAACTGTGATTTTTTTACGTGGATTTAAGCTTCTCTACTGTTGAATCCGCACAGACCATCTATAACAAATCAATATCTGCCAGCAGCTTCTTCATGTCTTCCGGCCGGGTGCTCCAGCTGGTGCAGAAGCGGACGCAGCGGTGGGACTCGTCGGTCCTGTCCATGTATTCCACCAGATGACCGGCGTCTTCCAGAACCTGCAGCTGATCATCACTTAAAATGACAAACTGCTGGTTGGTAGGACTCTCTACGAAGAACGGAATGTCTTTGGCACGGAAGGCGTCCCGAAGAGTCATGGCATATTCTGCTGCCCGGCGGGTTTCGGAGAAATAGAGCGGTTCCTCCTCCGTTCCCGGTGCGCTGCCACGGAGAAGCACTGCAAACTGCAGCCCCATGAGCCAGCCCTTGGCCAGCACGGCGCCCCGCTGTTTCATATAGAAGCGAAAATCCCGCTGCAGCTGCTGGTTGAGGATGACCACGGCTTCTCCGATCATGGCGCCGCATTTGGTGCCGCCCAGATAGAACACATCCGTCAGCCGGGCGATGTCTGCCAGGGTTACGTCGTTTGCCGGTGCGGTGAGACCGTAGCCCAGCCTCGCACCGTCCAGAAACAGATAGAGATCGTATTTCCGGCACAGCCCATGGATTTCTTCCAGCTCTGCCAGGCTGTACAGGGTGCCGAACTCCGATGGGAAGGACAGATAGACCAGCTTCGGTATGGTCAGATGCTCCTGGGCGGGATCGTCATAAAACCGTACCAGTTCACGGGCCAGAAGGGCGGCATCGATTTTTCCGTCCTCTGACGGTAGTGCCAGCACCTTATGACCTGTGGCTTCGATGGAGCCGGTTTCGTGAGCATGGATGTGGCCGCTTTCTGCACAGATGACGCTCTCCACCGGACGGAGGGCGGCGGTGATCACTGTCAGATTAGACTGGGTGCCGCCGGAGAGAAACTGGACGTCGGCGTCTCTGCCATCCGGTCCGAGAAGCTGGCGGATCCGGTCTGCGGCCTGGCGGCACCAACGGTCCTGTCCGTATCCGTCGAAGCCTTCCTCGCTGCATTCTGCCAGCGCCTGCAGTACGGCAGGGTGGGCCGTGTGATTATAGTCATTATTCCAACGTATCATAAAACGAATTCCTCCTGAAAAAAATTGCATACGCATGAAACCATTGTAGCAGAAAAAAAGCCGGTCGGGAAGATTTTGCCGGGAAAAAAGATTTTGCCGGGAAAAAAGATTTTTCGGAAAAAAAGACAGACTTCTTGCCAGCGCGGGACGCGGCGGGTATACTGGTTTCAGAAAGGAGTGTTATTTTGGAAAAACAGACAATTTATGAAAAACCGGTGCGGGCGAAAACCATGCTTGCCTTCACCCTGCCGTCGGTGGTGCTGATGGTGTTCACGTCCATGTATACGGTGGTGGACGGGATTGTGGTGTCTAATTTCGTGGGGAGTCTGGGATTGTCGGCCATCAATATCGTGTTTCCGCTGCAGAATCTCAATGTGGCAGCCAGTGTGATGCTGGCCACGGGGAGCAATGCGGTCATCGGGCGGATGCTGGGCGAGGGCCGGGGCAGGGAGGCCAACGCGTTTATGAGCGTGACGACGGTGGTGACCCTGGTGCTGGCGACGGTGCTGGCAGCGGTGTTTCTGATCCTGGATGAGCCGCTGTATTATATGCTTGGTTCGGACGATTTGCTGCTTCCTTACTGTGTGGATTACGGCAAAATCGTGATTCCCGGCAGCATTCTCATGTCCATGGAGTTTCTCTGTCATTCGTATCTGGTGACGGCGGACCGGCCTCATCTGGCACTGGCGTTGACGATAGGCGGCGGTGTGGTGAATGTCGTACTGGATGTGGTACTGGTTGGCGTGCTGGATCTGGGGGTTGCCGGAGCTGCGGCGGCTTCGGTGGCGGGGCAGTTCCTGACGGGTCTGGCGCCGTTTCTGCTGTTTTTCCGAAAGAGCATGCTGATTCATTTTACCCGGCCTTCAGCTTCTCTGCGGGAGTTCCTGTTTGCCATGGGCAACGGGGCGTCGGAGATGGTGGACACTCTGGCGGCAGCCCTGACGACGACGCTGTACAACCTGCAGCTGATGCATCTGGTGGGGGAAAAGGGTGTGGCTGCGTTCAGTGCGGTGCTGTATCTGGATTTTATCTTTGTGGCGGTTTCGGCGGGGTATACCCAGGGCATTGCACCGGTGGTCAGCTTTCATTTCGGTGCGGGCAACCGACAAAATCTGCAGAAGCTGCTTCGTCTTTCTCTTTGTGTGTGCGGTGTGTTTTCGGCAGCGACGTTCCTTCTGGCGGAGTTCTTCAACCGGCCATTGGTGATGATTTTCGCTTCGGAGGATCCGCAGCTGGCGTCTCTGATGATTTCCGGCTTCCGGCTGCTGGCACTGAAGTTTCTATGCAGTGGCCTGGTGATTTTCACGTCGGGTTTCTTTACGGCGCTGAATAACGGTCGGGTGTCGGCCTTCCTCTCGGTGATTCGAACCTTCGTGCTGGAGGTGGGCTGTTTGCTGCTGCTTCCTGCGGTCATGGGAATCTCGGGTGTGTGGCTGGCGCTGCCGATTTCGGAGTCGGTAACGGTGGTGATCTCGGTGCTGCTTCTGGTGAAGTACCGCAGGCGGTACGGGTATTTCGGAGATCCTCTGCCTGACCCGCCGGAAGACTCAGCGGTGGATCCATCTTGAATTTTGCCGGAAAAATGTGCCGTGAAATGCAACCCACGCCGGTGAAAATCCTACCTATCTGGTGTAGGAGGTGAAAGCATGGAACGAAACGAAAGGGATGCGCAGATTCTGCAGCTATCCGAAATATATGATGGAATTGCAGTCCATCTTTCTGTGACCATGGAGGACGGTACGGTCAATCCGTTCCGCCTCAGCCGCGACGGCTATGTGCTGTATGACGGGCTGCCGTGGTATGGCGTAAAGATCAGTGACGATACTCTGCATGCAGTGCTGGAGGCCTGCGGCGTTTAAAATAGCATGAAATAACAAAGCAGGAGCTGCAACGTAAAAATGACGCAAATCGAATTGCAATTGGTTCATTTGCGTCATGGTTTTTTATTTTCTGCTTTTAACACAGTGAAAGATGGGTTAATTTCTCTCGGTTTTCATCGTCTAAATGAAGATAAACAGTTAAAATGGAAATATATACTGTAAATAAATATAATTTAAAACTTATTTTTCCTGATGATGAATGGGAATGTGAAAACTGACTGACGCAAATCGCTTTGAAGCAAGTCGATTTGCGTCATTTTCGTGTGACAGATATCCAGGGAAGGATGTTACAGACAGCCGCCTTCACTATGCCCAACATGGCAGCCGCCTTCGCCGTGGCCTTCATGACCGTGGCAGCTATGCTCGCCATGACCGTGATGACTGCAGTTGGCCTGGCTGCTGTAAGTCAGGCTGCCGGCCAGAAGGGCTGCAACTGCCTGATCGGCATCTCCGGAGACCCCCGCGTAGACTTCAATGCCGGCCTGCTGCAGTGCATTGATTGCTCCGCCGCCGATACCGCCGCAGATCAGCACGCAGATTCCCTGCTCCCGCAGGAAGCCGGCCAGAGCACCGTGGCCGAAGCCATCTGTCCCGATGATGCGGCTGGTGCGGACTGCGCCATCTTCAATTTCATATACCTTAAAAGCTTCTGTATGGCCAAAGTGCTGAAACACCTGGCCGTTCTCGTAAGTGACTGCAATTTTCATTCTGTTTCCTCCTTCCGGCAGTGGGGACATCTGCATCCATGTCTTCTGCCTTCACATAAAAAATAGTTGCCGCCGCCGATATGCAGGTCTCTGCCCAGGCAGATGGCCTCCGCCAGTTTCCGGCGGGCGGATTCATAAATCGCCTGCACTGTGGTTCGCGCCACACCCATGCTGACTGCAGCCTCTGCCTGCGTGTGTCCCAAAAAATCCATGAGGCGGATGGTTTCATATTCGTCCAGCGTCATGCATATGCTGTCCGATGAGGTTCCGGTTTCCGGTTCCGGGCTTTGTGTGATTTCTGTTTCTGCAGATGAACTGCAGCCGCCTCTCGGGCCAAAGCATACCGTGCCGGGCATGGCACAGATGCGGCGTCTTTTACAAGGTCTCGGCATGATAACGGCTCCTTTCTGACATATGCCATGAATATGTATAGTATACCATGTTTCTGACATAAGTCAATAATAGTTTCGGAAGATATTGCTTTTTTCGCAGAAAAGAAATATAATAGTAGCAGAATGATCCACAAGGGGAGGAAAAGAAGATGGCAGTCAGACTCAATGAAAATAAAGAGATTGTAGCAGATATCCGGGAGGGACTGAAGCGGACAGGCGGTTATTGCCCGTGCCGGCTGGAGCGGTCAGAGGCCAACAAGTGCATCTGCCAGGAGTTTAAAGACCAGATCGCGGATCCAGATTTTGAAGGATACTGCCACTGCATGCTGTATTATAAGTCGAAGGACTGAACGAAAGCAGACCGAAAAGGGCGGCACGGGAAATGTGCTGCCTGATTTTTTGATTTTGTTTTATTGTAATTCAATAAATTTTTATTGAATTTATCCTGGCGAAGCATTATAATACATATGTATAAGAAAAAAGGAGGACCTGTAACATGACACAAGGAAAACTTGCGGGATTGCTGAAACTGATCACCATCGGACTGGGCATCATCGGTGCCTGCGTTTATTTTCTGATCTTGCCGGGAATCGGGCAGGACTGGGCATCGGAGGAAGGATACGGCGGTTACTTCTGGCCGTGGCTGCTGTTTCTCTGGGGTACGGGGATTCCGTGCTATGCCGCACTTTTCGAATTCTGGGGAATCTGCACAGAAATAAAACGGGATAATTCTTTCTGTGAAGAAAACGCCATCCGTCTGAAGACCATCTCACTGCTGATTCTTGGGGATGTGGCATATTTCTTTGCCGGCAATCTGATTTTTATGGCACTGGGCATGAGTCACCCGGGCATCGTACTGCTGTCTCTGGCGGTGGACGTCGTCGGTGTTGGAATCGGTATTGCAGCTGCCGCACTGTCCCATCTGGTGTATAAGGCAGCGGTCCTCAAATCGGAGAATGATCTGACCATTTAGGCCATGCAGGAGGAAAAGCTATGATTGTAATCAACATCGATGTGATGCTGGCCAGGCGAAAGATGAGCGTGACGGAGCTTTCAGAACGGGTGGGCATTACCATTGCCAACATCTCAATCCTTAAAAACGGCCGGGCGAAGGCTATACGCATAGAAACACTGGACAAAATCTGCCGTGCCCTGGACTGTCAGCCCGGCGACATTCTGGAATGGCGTCCGGAGGAGGAAGCGACCCCTTCGGAAGATACTATTTCTTAGCAATTTCTTGACACATCTTTTGTGATTCTGTATAATTGTTTTGTGCATGTTTTTGTGAAATACAATTAAGTGATACAGGAGGAATTTGTTGATGCAAAGGAGACAGCGGCAGATTCTGTCTCAGTTTCTCGGACTGACCCTGGGGCTGTTTGCCATCTGGATTATGCTTTCAGGCCAGCTTGAGACAAAGTTTCTGCTCATTGGTTTTTTTTCTTCTCTTGCCATTTCCTATGTCTGTTTCCCGCTGCTGATGATCGGAGAAAAAGACGGCGAGAAGGAGTTCTTCGTTTTTGGTGTTAATTATCTGAAACTGTTTCTGTATTCCCTGTGGCTCATGGGAGAAATATTCAAAGCAAGTATAGATGTGGCGAAAGAAATATTGAAACCGCACATGGATTACGAACCACGGGTGGTGCATTTTTCCATGCCATACGAGAACCCTATGGCAAGTGTGGTCCTGGCGAATTCCATTATTCTTACCCCTGGAACAATCACACTGGACGTAACAGAAGATGGTATCTTCGAAGTCCATGCACTGACAAAGGGTGCAGCAGAGGATCTGCTCAGCGGCGAAATGGCAGAAAGAGTTGCGGCACTGTATGGAGAGAACTGTACATTTACGCCGATGCCGGAGGCAGAAATTACAGATATTCCAAAGGAGGCATACTGATATGATGGATAAGTTTTTTTTATGTTTTCTGATTGGGATTCTTCTGCTGACAATGCTGATGCTGTTTCGTCTGTTTTTCGGTACCGGTATATTTGACCGGTTTATCGGAATTCTGGTCATTGCAACCAATGTGATCCTGATTCTTATCGCCGTGGGTTTCGTGGATGCGCGTCGTGCAATGTATGTGGATGTTGCAATTTCCTACGGCATTCTTGGATTTATCAGTTCCGTTATCCTGGCGAAATTCATCGGGCAGAGAGGAGGAAAAGAAGATGATCGTTAGAGATATTCTTACTGTCCTTTTTCTTTCCGCAGGTTTTCTGTCTTTTGTAGTTTCGACGATCGGTGTGTTTCGTATGAAGGATTTTTATACCAGAATGCACGCAGCATGTGTATGCGGATCTGCAGGTCTCATTTTATGCGGCATCGGATTTTTTATTTATGAAGGACTGACAATTACGGGTCTTCTTGCACTGATGTGCGCGTGCCTTGTCAATCCCATTGGAACACATATTATCTGTAAAGTAGCTTACAAGCAGAGTATAGAATCGAGAAAAAACGGAAAGGAGGAAGCTTGAGATGCCGGTAATTCTTCTGGAGGGAATGCTGCTGATTGCATTAATCAGTATTGCAGTATCCATTATTTTTGAAAGAAAGCTGCTGGCATGTACAGTGATTTACTGCGCATTCAGCTTTCTCGCCATGCTTCTTTACATTGTCGTAGGTGCAGCAGACGTTGCTTTTACAGAAGCGGTCATCGGCACCATTTCCACGGTATACTTTGTGATTGCGATTAAATCCATAAACAGGCGGTGCAAATGATGGACAGAAAAGCGAAAATGAAGACAGCAGGACTTGTTCTGGTCATTCTGCTGACCATAGCCGGAGGCCTGAAGGTGGGCAGCTTTCTTCCTGTCATCGGTGCCCATGAGACCCCTGCCAACATCTATTTATCAAATTACTATATCGAAAATGCCATTCAGCATACACATGCCGCAAATATCGTTACAGCGGTTCTGGCGGACTACAGAGGCTTCGACACACTCTTTGAAACCTGTGTACTGTTTCTGTCCGGTGTCGGAACATTGATGGTGCTGTTCAGCAAGGCGAAAGTGAAACGCAGATTACCGAAATTCCGGAAGACAGAGTCACATTCTGAAACCGGAGAAATGATTTCTGAGTTTACACAGCGTGGAAGCTACAGCAGCGGAATTCTGGATGCTTCCTTCCGGATTATCATGCCGATCGTCATGATTTATGCCATTTACGTACTGTTTCACGGAGAGCTGTCTTTGGGCGGCGGTTTCCAGGCGGGAGCACTTCTGGCATGTGCATATCTGATGGATCGGATTTCTCCGAGCTTTGAAAGCCGGATGGGAGAAATCAAAGAAGAAAACATGCTGATTGTGGCGGGACTCGGAACCTTTCTCTATGCATTCACGGGAATTCTTCCCATGTTTTTCGGCGGAAACTTCCTGGAATATGCGAAACTGCCGTTTTGCGCCCTGGTACATGGCGGCGTGGCAGGACTGCATGCAGCTGGTATTCTGATGATTGAAATCGGCGTGACGGTCTGCGTCATGGCGGTAATCATGACCATCCTTGAGGTGGTACTGGAAAGGACGGACTTCGACGATGACTGAGATACTTGATAAACTGGAGTTTTTTCTGGCGGACAGGGGAATCTACATGCTGACTTTTGTTTTGCTTGCCATCGGGATCTATGGCATGGTGGTGTGCAGCAACTACATGAAGAAACTTATGTGCATGAATATTCTGCAGGTATCCATTATCTTTTTCTTCCTGACCTTCGGGCAGAAGGAGGGTGGAACGCTGCCTGTGGCTCTGGCAGAGGTTCTGCAGGCGGAAGAATATATCAATCCGGTACCCCATGCTCTCATGCTGACGGCCATTGTGGTCAGTCTGGGTGTGACAGGCGTAGGACTGGCGCTTCTGATGAAAATACGGGACATTTACGGTACCATTGAAGAAGATGAGATCACCGGGAAAGGAGGCGGCAAATGATGGAGCATCTGCCGGTTCTGGTGGTTTTATTGCCGCTTTGCGGGATTCTGCTGTGTCCGCTTCTCAGCTGGATCCGGGCAAGCTGGGGAAAAC
>JAEDMR010000084.1 GCA_016302925.1 Bacillota bacterium | reverse complement strand
GGAATCGGGAAGAATCCATTTCGAGGAAGTGAAACGGATTTTTATCGGCTGTCAGGTGATTGGTACAGCCGGCCTGATCTGGCTTGTGGTTCGTATCCTGCGGCAGCTTCGGCGATGCGACCGGGATTTTACCTGGCTTCGCTGGACGGGCAGGGCAGCACTGGTGCTGGTGGCTCTGGTGGGCGGCCTGGTGGCGGTGAACTGGGATCTGGCCTTCGTTCTGATGCATAAGATTCTGTTCCGCAATGATTTCTGGATCTTCGACGCACAGACGGATCCGATCATAAAGATCCTTCCGGATACCTTCTTCATGCACTGTGGTATTCTGATTATGGTACTGCTGGTGGTTTTCGTGACGGCCTGCAGCCTGCTGGGGAAGAGGATGGAAAAGAGAATTTAACCTTGCGTTTCCTGCCGAAACGTGGCATAATAAAATGAGTACGCTAAAATGCAATAGAAAAGCAATAGAAACGCAATTTTTTGGAGGGTAATGAATTATGAAAGAGTTGTTCAAGAAATGGAACCGACTCAGTCTGGTGCAGCAGATCGTCATCGGACTGATCATAGGTATCGTACTGGCGCTGACAGCACCGGACAAGCTGTCAGGCATCACCATCTTCGGTGATCTGTTTGTCGGTGCACTGAAGGCAGTGGCGCCGGTTCTGGTGTTCTTCCTGGTTATGTCTGCCATCTCACAGCATAAGACCGGACAGAAAACCAACATGAAACGTATTTTAGTCCTGTATCTTCTGGGAACATTCCTGGCAGGAACCATCGCTGTTGTTGTCAGCTTTATTTTCCCGACCCAGCTGGCACTGGCAGAAGGTGCTTCTGATGTGGCTCCGCCGGAAGGCATCGCAGAAGTACTGCGTACACTGGTATTCAATGTGGTATCCAATCCGATCAATGCACTGCTGAACGCCAACTACATCGGTATTCTGACCTGGGCGATTCTGCTGGGTATTGCGCTGCGCCATGCTTCGGAAAACACGAAGAACTTCCTGTCTGATATTTCGGAAGCTGTTTCCCAGGTGGTAAGATGGGTCATCCGCTTCGCACCTCTGGGTGTTATGGGTCTGGTATTCAACTCCATTGCCACCAGCGGTCTGTCCACCCTGCTGGACTACGGAAAGCTGATTCTGGTACTGGTGGGCACCATGCTTTTCGATGCGCTGGTCATCAACCCGATCATCGTATATTTCAATACAAAGGAGAATCCGTATCCGCTGGTGCTGAAGTGCCTGAAGGACAGCGGCATCACCGCTTTCTTCACCAGAAGTTCTGCAGCCAATATTCCTGTAAATATGCGGCTGTGTGATGAACTGGGTCTGGATAAGGATACCTATTCCATTTCCATTCCTCTGGGTGCCACCATCAACATGGGCGGTGCTGCCATCACCATTTCCATTCTGACCCTGGCCGCTGCTCATACGCTGGGCATTGCAGTGGACATTCCGACGGCAATCATCCTGTGCGTGCTGTCTGCCATCAGTGCCTGCGGTGCATCCGGCGTGGCCGGCGGCTCCCTGCTGCTGATTCCGCTGGCATGCTCCCTCTTCGGTATTCCGAATGATCTGGCAATGCAGGTGGTAGGCGTAGGCTTCATCGTAGGAGTTATCCAGGATTCCTGCGAAACTGCGCTGAACTCTTCCACCGATGTGCTGTTTACGGCTGCTGCAGATATGGCAGAAAAGAAAAAGAGAAAATAACTTCATCGATTCCGATGCACGACAGGGCTGCCGCAGGCAGCCCTTTTGGTTTTTCTATAGACAAATCAGGGAAAGAAATAGACCTATTGTCTATTTTTATTTCCGATTTGTCTATTTATGTGGCTTCAGCCCGTCGAGTGAGTGCACAATGTGTACTCACTCGACGAGCTGTATACGTTCGATATAATTCGTCCCGAGATAGCAATCGATGCGGTTAGTTTATTCTAACACATACTTATGACCTCAAAAACGCAAAAAAGGTTGTGTTCCAATTTCGCCATCGCTTAAATCCCCTTCGATTTTCGTTCCAAAACGAGGAAAAAGTGGACGATATGTGAAATTAAATGGACGAAAAGTAAAAAAATAGTTGGAACTGGAGAAGAGCACCCGACCCTTTTGGCATTTTTCATAGCGATATGTATGGGTTTGAAATAACTAACCAGCGAAGGAATCGTATTTCGACTGCGACATGTCACCCAACGGCAGTTCCCCAGCGGCAAGGCTTGCAGATTTTACCCCGTCGTGGTATGATAGGGACATATGAAAAGGAGTGACGCAGAAATGTCGAAGTCAGAAAATCAGAAACCAAAAAAGCGGACCTATGAAATGGATATGTGCAATGGTCCGGTGCTGAAGAAAATACTGATTTATTCCCTGCCGCTGATGGCTTCGGGGATTCTTCAACTGCTGTTTAATGCAGCGGACATCATAGTGGTAGGCCGTTTTGCGGGGGATAACTCCCTGGCTGCCGTAGGTTCCACTTCCTCTCTGATTAACCTGCTGGTGAATCTGTTTATCGGCCTTTCGGTGGGAGCCAATGTGCTGGCTGCCAGATATTATGGCGCGCGGAAGTCGGTGGCACTGAGCAGGACGATCCACACGGCTATGCTTCTCAGCATGCTCAGCGGAATCTTTCTTACTGTAGTGGGAGCGGCAGGATCACGGGTGCTGCTGGAAGCCATGCAGTCTCCGGAAGAAGTGCTGGGACTGGCGACGCTGTATCTTCGGATCTATTTCCTGGGTATGCCGGCTATGATGATCTATAACTTCGGTGCGGCCATCCTGCGGGCGGTGGGGGATACCAGGCGGCCCCTCTATTATCTGGCACTGTCCGGTGCAGTTAACGTGATTCTGAACCTGATCTTCGTCATTGTGCTGAAGATGGATGTGGCAGGCGTAGCGGCAGCCACGGCCATTTCCCAGTGTCTGTCTGCCGGACTGATTCTCCGGTGCATGATGCGGGAAACGGGAAGCATGAAGCTTCGGCTGAAGCTGCTGGCCATTCACCGGGAGGAACTGGTGAAAATCATGCAGATCGGGATTCCGGCAGGGTTTTCCGGCATTCTGTTCTCCCTGTCCAATGTGGTGATCCAGTCGGCCATCAACGGCTTTGGAAATATCGTGGTGGCGGGCAACTCAGCCGCCTCCAATATTGAGAACTTCGTCTATGTATCCATGAATACCTTTTATCAGGCATGCATTTCCTTTACCAGTCAGAATGTGGGTGCAAGGAGATATGACCGGGTGAATAAGATTCTGCTGGCCTCTGTGGGCTGCGCCGTCGTCAGCGGACTGGTGCTTGGGAACCTGGCTTATGTGTTCGGTCCGGCACTTCTCGGACTATACACCACCAGCAGCATTGTCATACAGAAGGGGCTGACGAGGCTCTCTATCATTTCCACCACTTATGCGCTCTGCGGCGTCATGGATACCATGGTGGGATCCCTGCGAGGACTGGGGTATTCTGTGCTGCCCATGATTGTTTCACTGGTAGGTGCATGTGGTCTGCGCCTTCTCTGGATTGCGACCATATTCCAGCTTCCGCAGTTTCACACCCCGCAGGTCATTTACTATTCCTACCCTCTGACCTGGACCATTACTGCACTGATTCATATCATCTGCTACCTGGTGATCTGGAAGAAGCTAAAGAAGCGTCTGGCCGTGGAAGAGGCCAGAAGAAAGAGAGAGACGGCATGACGCAGCGAAATCAATCTGCGAAGATTACACCTATGCGAGCCATCGGATACGTGCGCTCGGATTTTCCGGCAAAATTCGGCATCCCTCGGCAGAGCGGCCTGGTGGACACCAGGGCGGAGGTGGTGCTGATCCCGCCATATAATCAGCCGGAAGCGGTGCGGGGCCTTTCGGATTTCAGCCATGTGTGGCTTCTATGGGAGTTTTCGGAAAACGTCCGGGAGGATGGAAGCTGGTCGGCTACGGTTCGACCTCCAAGGCTGGGAGGAAATGTGAGAAAAGGCGTGTTTGCCACTCGGTCTCCATTCCGGCCCAATCCCATCGGTCTTTCCTGCGTGAAGCTGGAAAGAATATCCTTCGAAGAGGAGGGTACGGTGCTTCATGTGACCGGTGCGGACCTGATGGATGGAACGCCGGTCTATGACATCAAGCCATATGTGGCGTATTCCGATGCCATCCCGGATGCGGCGGGCGGATTCACGGAGAAAGTGCGGGATTACCGGCTTTCTGTGGAGATTCCGAAGCACCTTCTGGAAATGATCCCGAAGGTGCTGCAGGAAACGGTACGGCAGCTGCTGGAGCAGGATCCCAGACCTTCCTACCAGGAAGATCCGGAAAGGATCTACGGCATGCCGTATGGCGGGATGGATATCCGGTTCCGGGTAGAAGAAGGCACGCTGACGGTGGTCTCTGTAGAGCCGTTTCAGGCGGAAACAGAGGCAGAATTGGAGAAAAACCGAAAAAAATAAATTTTGGAAAGAAGAATACTTGAAAAAATAAGCCATTGGGGAAAATCGTTGATTTTCCCCTTTTGTTTTTTTATGATAGTGCTGTAAACGCAACATGTATCGAAAAACGAAGAAAGGACAGAGATATGATTATCGCACAGCAGAATGGAAGAACTACCATCGGTGCACCGGACAAGCTGTTTGGGGTTTCCTCCAGAGCAAAAGAACGTATCGCGCAAATCGGAAAAGAAAACGTCATCGATTCAACCATCGGTGTTTTATTAAATGATGAAGGTAAGCTTGTGGTGCTGGATTCTGTCATGGAAGCCATCCGTGCCCTGGCACCGGAGGATTATGCAGCTTATGCGCCGATCCTGGGAACGCCCGCTTATCTGGAAAGTGTGAAAAAAGCCGTATTTCTGGATGAAATGCCGGAAAACACCTATGTGGAAGCCTGCTATACGCCGGGCGGCACCGGTGCCATCCGCAATGCCATCTCCGGCTACACGAAGCCGGGGGATAAGATTCTTACATCCGACTGGCACTGGAATCCATATAACCTGGTGGCGAAGGAACTGGGAAGAGAAGTAGCGACTTACACCCTCTTCGATGAAAACAACAAGTTCAACGCACCATCGTTCAAAGAAAAGCTGGATGATATCCTGTCCGCACAGGATGAGGTCGTTATCATCATCAATACACCGGCCCACAACCCGACGGGATACACCTTCACCGAGGAAGACTGGAACCAGGTACTGGAAGCGGTATCTGCATATTCCGATAAAAAAATTGCCCTGGTGGTGGACATCGCATACCTTGACTTTTCCGGGGATGCAAAGGAATATCGGTTCTTCCTGAAGAAACTGACCGGTCTGCCGCAGAATATTCTGCCGCTGATCGCATTCAGTGCATCCAAGGGTTATACCATGTACGGCATGCGCTGCGGTGCGCTGCTCTGCATGGCACCGACGGCAGAGATCGCCAAAGAATTCAAAGATGTCATGAGCGTGGAGTGCCGGGCAAGCTGGTCCAACGGCAACCGGACAGCCATGACGGTGCTGGCTTCAATCCTGCAGAACCAGGAACTGAAGCAGAAGGTGGACGAAGAGAGAGAGTCCTATCTGCGGATTTTGCGGGAAAGAGGAGAGGTCTTCATGGCGGAAGCGGAGAAGGCCGGCCTGAAAACATGTCCGTATGACTCCGGTTTCTTTGTGACCATTCCGTGCGCCAATCCGGAAAAAGTGGGTGAAACCCTGCAGTCTTTCAACATCTTCACCATTCCATTAGGACCTGGTGTTCGGGTGTCCGTGGCTTCCAACACGGTGGAGGAATGCAGAAAAATGCCTGCAAAGATTAAAGAAGCAATCGAACTCTGTAAATGATAAAACCTACTCCAAAAAACAGAACTGCGCGGAAGATTTTCTGTGCGGTTTCTGTTTTTTGCTGACGTTTTTTGCTGACAAGTATCCAATTTTGTGGTATATTTTTAGAGGAACGGATTGTCGTTCTGATTTGCAGAATTGGAGACATATATGAGAAGTTTAGACGAAGTAGATAAAAAAATTCTGAACCGGCTGCGGCAGAATGGCCGTATTTCCCTGAAAGAGCTGTCGGCGGAGGTGTTCCTGACCATGCCGGCGGTATCGGCCCGCATTGAAAAACTGGAACGGGAAGGGTATATCAAAGGGTATCATGCGGAGGTAAACCTGGAGAAGCTGGGATACGGAATTAAGGCATTTATTCTGATCACGGTGAAGCCGGAGGACAACAAGAAATTTTATGAATTTGTACGGGAAGAACGGTGCATATTGGAGTGCAGCCACATCACCGGCAACTATTCTATGATATTAAAGGCAGTTTTTTCGTCCACAACCCTGCTGGATGAGTTCTTGGGAAAACTGCAGAGTTTCGGAAAGACCGAGACCCATGTGGTATTCTCTACGGCTGTGGAACGGTATTAGGAGGTAAAACAAATGAAAAACCCCATTGGAATTATCGGCGGCATGGGACCTATGGCGTCTCAGCTGTTTTATAAAATGGTGACAGAGCACACCGCAGCGGAAAAAGATCAGGATCATATTAACCTGATTCTCTTATCGGATGCGTCCATGCCGGACCGGACCGGCGCCATCCTCAGTCATCAGTATGACGGACCATACAATCAGATGCTGGAGGATGCCAGATTCCTTGAGAATGCAGGATGTAAGGCGATCGCCATCACCTGCAATACGGCACATTTCTTTGCGGATATGATCGCAGATAAGATCGGTATTCCGATTCTGCATATGATACGGGAAACCGCTGCAGCTGCAGCGACGCGCTGCGGAGCCGGTGCCGTGGTAGGCATCATGGCCACTGACGGAACAGTGCAGACCGGTCTGTATCAGAAAGAACTGGAGGCCCAGGGACTGCAGCCTTTCACACCATGCCAGGAAATTCAGAAGGAGGTCATGCATCAGATTTATGACCGGATTAAGAACGGGCAGAACTATGATGCCGAAAGCTGGAAGCGGATTGAGGAAGAATACCGCAAGGCTGGATGCAAAACCGTCCTGCTGGCCTGTACGGAGCTTTCTGTCATCAAGGCGGATGAGGGATTGGACGACTGGTTTATGGATCCCATGGAAACCCTGGCCAGGAAGGTCATCGAATGTGCAGGTAAGGAATATAAATAGGTGCTGTTGCATTGGCAGAAATCACAGAGCGGTGGGAATGATCTCACCGCTCTTTCTTTTCGCAAAATAAAACGGATGAAAAAAATGCAAATAGGATGAAAAACGATTTAATTTACTTTTTATGGAATTATTAGCTTGAAAATCATAGATTAATTCTTGGCATAGTTCTTGCTAATTTTTATACCGTACGTACAAAAGATCGATCACTTCATATTAATGCATGAAATCAATGCATGAAAGAAAGGAAAGAAAGGAGAAAAACATGAGTACGGATAATAAACCGGCTAAGGTCGAAATGAAAAAAGAGATCGGCGTGTTCGGCGGTATCAGTATTATCGGCGGTATTATGATCGGCTCAGGTATTTTCTATCTGGGCTCTTATGTATTACAGAGAACTGGAATGAGCATGGGTCTGGCACTTCTTTGCTGGATCATCGGTGGTATTGTATCCATTCTGGGAGGACTCTGCTTCGCAGAGCTGGGAGCCTGCGATCCGAAGTCCGGTGGAATGGTCGTATATCTGAACCGGGCATTTCACCCATCCGTAGGTTACAGCTTTGGATTTACCAGCTGGATCATCAGCGGTTCCGGCTCCATTGCGGCGCTGGCAATTGCGCTTCCGACCGCTCTGAGAAACTTTTTCGATTTATCCGATGTAGCTGTTAAGGTGATCGCTATTGTGCTGATCGTCGGTCTGACAGCATACAACTGCCTTGGTATTAAGATGGGCTCGATTCTTCAGAATGTGTCCATGGTTGCCAAGCTGATTCCAATCGCAATTATTCTGCTGGCAGGTCTGTTCCTGGGCAAGCAGACTCCGGATCTGTCCCTTGTTCCGGAAGGCACAGAAGTAAGCTTCGGCGGCATGCTGGGCATGATCGCTTTCGCTACGGTAGCAACACTCTGGGCATATGAAGGATGGACCAATCTGAATCCGGTTGCGGAAGAAATGAAGAATCCTGGCAGAGATCTGCCGAGAGCACTGATCATCGGTATCAGCGCCATCACCGTGCTGTACACTCTGTTTAACTTTGCGATCTACAGAGTTCTGCCGCAGGAACAGGTTGTGGATATGATCAACAACGACAACCTGTATCTGGGTACGGAAGTTGCGAAAAATCTTTTCGGAAACGCAGGCGGCGGCCTGATCCTTGCGACCCAGCTGATCGCCATCTTCGGTTCTCTGAACGGTATGATCATTGCATTCCCTAGATATTACTATGAA
>JAEDMR010000083.1 GCA_016302925.1 Bacillota bacterium | reverse complement strand
CGGAAATCTACACCAGCGGTCTGCTGTTAAAAAATCTGGCGCTGGCAAGGAAAGAAGATGCGTTTTCTGCGGATTATCTCTATGAAAAACTGATGGATCACTCTGAAAAGCTGCGTCCTGTTTATGCGGAAATGCTGGCTTTATACCGGGCGGGGAAAGACCGGGAAGCCTTCCGGCTGGTAGCAGAACGCTGCCCTACCAGAGCAGGAAGAAATTTCAGTCTGGTTCTGGAGAAGGTGGGTGTCATCCGCCCGGATGAACTGGCAGAGCAGATGGAAGTATTTCAGGAAATGATCCGCCAGCAGAAAGTGACGGAAGATATCCGGCAGGTGCAGAGAAACAGTCTGGTTACCACGGTCATGGCAACAGCGACAGTCTTTCTGCTGGTGATAGACTTCGCCGTTGTGGTGGTCTTCATGCACACCATGGCAATGCTTGAATTTGTGTTTTAAGAGGAGAGGTAAACGATGAAGAATCTGATCATTATTATCGGAACAATTATACTGGGAGCAATTATTGTAAATACGCTGGTGCTGGGAGACGGAAATTCCCTGAAAACAGCGGCTTCAGATATTATGAACCGGGGGACGGCAGCGATTTCGGAAAATCTGACCTTCAGCGGAGCAGCACAGGGAGGAGAGTAAAATGAAGAATCTGATTATCGTACTGGGACTGATGCTGCTGGGTGCTGTCATTTTTCAGATGATGGTCGGTGACGGACCGGATTCCCTGAAAAGTACAGTGGCCATGATGATGCGTCATCAGATCAGCCAGTATGCCTGTCAGGAGGTGGGTATCCTGTGAAAGATCTGATCACGGCCGTTGCTTCCCTGATGCTTCTGCTGATCTTTGTTCTTCAGTTTGCCGGGAATCAGAACCTGCATACCCGGATGTTCCGTGCGGATATGGCCATAGAAAACTTCCGGGACACTGCCGGACTGCAGGGATATATCAGCAACGAAAATCGAAGTCTGCTGTCGGGAAACCTGGCAGAAATCTGCGGCTGCAGCCCGGAAGAAATTCTGGTGGAGGGAGAAGACAGTGTGCACCCTCTGCCGGAAGGAACGTTGCTGCATTACCGGATCGGATATCCGCTGAAGAACCTGATCGCTGCTGCTGCCATGCTGGGAATTTCGGCGGAGGAAAACCGTGTCTGGATGGAAGAGGACGGCTGGGTAGTAAGCCGGTTTTACATATCGAAAGAAACCGCAAAGCCTGAAGAGGAAAGCGAAGGATGAAGAATCTGATTCTGACCGCGGGAATTCTTCTTCTCATGATTACGGGCATGATATACGACCAAGATTGCCGGAACCTGATAATGGCAGAGCGCCGGCTGAAATGGACATGTGAAGAAGCTGCTTACGGGGCTGCCGTGAAACTATGGCGGGAAGGAAAAAGTCTGCAGGAAGCAGAAAGTGCGGCAGAGGAGATTTTGCGGAGAAATCTGGATCCGGATGAAAGCATGGAAGCAGGCAGACGACAGATCTTTCACGGTCTGGTGCAATGGGAAATGAAAATGGAGTACGGATTTGTGGAAATTCGGGCAGATCTGGGAGAAGCAGAAATCCATCTGCCTTTTCTGCGAGGGCTGGTTCGGATAGAACGCTGTGACACTTTTGATTTTACGAAAATTTTTTTTGGGAAAAGGGCTGAAACATCTTGAAAAACAAAGCAAAAGCATATAAAATATCTATGTTGTTTTTGTAACTTTGAAATCAGGGAAGAGGGAAACGAGCCTATGAAAACCAATTACACAAGTCCATTATCCGAAAGATACCCGAGTAAGGAAATGCAGTATCTGTTTTCACCGGAAAAGAAATTCAGAACCTGGAGACGTCTGTGGATTGCACTGGCAGAAGCAGAACAGGAACTGGGTCTGGACATTACTGACGAGCAGATCGCAGAGCTGAAAGCGCACCAGGATGACATAAACTACGATGTGGCGAAGGAACGGGAAGCGTTGGTTCGTCACGATGTCATGTCCCATGTTTATGCATACGGTACCCAGTGTCCGTCTGCAAAAGGCATTATCCATCTGGGCGCCACAAGCTGCTATGTGGGAGACAACACAGACATGATCATCATGGCGGAGGGGCTGAAGCTGATCCGTGTGAAGCTGATCAATGTAATCTCACAGCTGGCGAAGTTTGCAGAAAAATATAAGGATCTGCCGACCCTTGCTTTTACCCATTTCCAGCCGGCACAGCCGACGACGCTGGGCAAGCGTGCCACACTGTGGCTGCAGGATCTGGTGATGGACCTTTCCGATCTGGACTATGTGCTGGATTCACTTCGGCTTCTGGGCTCCAAGGGAACCACCGGAACCCAGGCAAGTTTCCTCGACCTTTTTGAAGGAGACCATGAAAAGTGCAGAAAGCTGGATCAGCTCATTGCGGAGAAAATGGGTTTCCCGGGTTGCTATCCGGTATCCGGTCAGACCTATTCCAGAAAGGTGGACAGCCGCGTGGTAAACGTGCTGGCGGGGATTGCACAGAGTGCGCATAAATTCTCCAACGATATCCGCCTGCTGCAGCATCTGAAAGAGGTGGAGGAACCGTTTGAAAAGAATCAGATCGGTTCTTCGGCCATGGCGTATAAGAGAAATCCGATGCGCAGTGAGAGAATGGCATCTCTGGCCAACTATGTGATCAGCGATGCAATGAATCCTGCCATTACGGCGTCGACCCAGTGGTTCGAAAGAACGCTGGATGATTCTGCCAATAAGCGGATCAGTATCAGTGAAGCATTCCTGGCCACAGACGGCATTCTGCAGCTGTACCTGAACGTTTCTGAGGGGCTGGTGGTTTATCCGAAGATGATCGAGAGACGTCTGATGGATGAACTACCGTTCATGGCAACTGAAAATATTATGATGGAAGCCGTTAAACAGGGCGGCGACCGGCAGGAACTGCACGAAAGAATCCGTGTGCATTCCATGGCAGCCGGAAAGATGGTGAAAGAGGAGGGAAAGCCAAACGATCTTCTGGAAAGAATCGCGGCAGATCCTGCCTTTCATATAGAACTTGAGGCTTTACAGAAGGTTATGAAGCCAGAAAATTTTGTCGGACGAGCACCGCAGCAGACGACTGAGTTTCTAAACGGGGTCATAAAGCCTATACTTGCAGCCAATGCAGACGTTTTGGGTGCGGAGGCTGAGATTACAGTTTAGGAGGAAAATAAAATGGTCAGAGCAATCGTAGGAGCAAACTGGGGCGATGAGGGCAAAGGAAAAATCACGGACAGCCTGGCAAAGGAGTCGGATATTGTAGTGCGCTTTCAGGGCGGAAGCAATGCGGGACACACCATTGTCAACGAATACGGGAAGTTCGCACTCCACACTCTGCCTTCCGGCGTATTCTACCAGCATATCACCAGTGTCATCGGCAATGGTGTGGCGCTGAATATTCCGATTTTAATCAATGAGATCGCATCTCTGGTGGAACAGGGTGTACCGGCACCCCGGCTTCTGGTTTCCGACAGAGCCCATGTGGTAATGCCGTATCATATTTTATTCGACCAGTATGAAGAGGAACGTCTGGGCGGTAAGTCCTTCGGTTCCACGAAATCCGGTATCGCACCGACGTATTCCGATAAATATGCCAAAATCGGATTCCAGGTCTGCGAACTGTTTGACGATGCATATCTGAAAGAAAAATTAATCAATGTAGTGACCCAGAAAAATGTGATCCTGGAGCACCTGTATCATAAACCGCTTCTGGATGCAGAAGAGCTTTACAATACCTGTGTAGAGTATCGTGAAATGATTCGTCCGTATGTGGGGGATGTTTCCGTATTCCTTCATCAGGCACTGAAAGACGGAAAGAATATTCTTCTGGAGGGTCAGCTCGGTTCCCTGAAGGATACCGACCACGGCATCTATCCGATGGTAACCAGTTCTTCCACACTGGCTGCATTCGGTGCCATCGGTGCAGGAATTCCGCCATATGAAATCAAGAATATCACTACAGTTGTGAAGGCGTATTCCAGCGCCGTAGGTGCAGGACCGTTTGTTTCTGAACTCTTCGGCGATGAAGCGGAAGAGCTGCGCAGAAGAGGCGGAGACGGCGGGGAATATGGTGCAACCACCGGTCGTCCGAGACGTGTGGGCTGGTTCGATGCAGTGGCAACCAGATATGGCTGCAGAATGCAGGGAACCACGGAAATCGCACTGACTGTCCTGGATCCTCTGGGATATCTGGACGAAATTCCGATCTGCGTCGGATATGAGATTGACGGAAAGGTGACGGAAGACTTCCCGAACACCATTGACTGCTATAAGGCCAAGCCGGTGCTGAAAACCATGCCGGGATGGAAATGCGATATCCGCGGCATCAAAGAATTTGATGCTCTGCCGGAAGCAGCGAAAAACTATGTAAAGGAAATTGAACGTCTCGTTGGATATCCAATTCGATTCGTTTCCAACGGACCGGGAAGAGACGATCTGATCCATCTGTAGAATCCGACTTTCTAATCGGATCGGCAGACTTTCTTAGCGAAATCTTATAGACATTCTGCCCTCTTTGTCTATTGACACTGAGGGCTGTCTTATAGTAAGATTATAAGTTGTAAAAGGGAGTAACTGGCACCTTTCGGTGTGGTATTTTGCGTCAGGACAACCGAAACTGCTGTTTCAGAAAGCGGTTCGGTTCGCTGATATCTTAAATAGTAAGACTTTTACCGTATATTTTTATGTATATGGTGGAAGTCTTTTTTTATGGGCTTTTACCGTAATCCCCTGCGGGAGAAAGAGAGGAAGCATATGCAATACTATTTAAAAAGTGCAGAAGAATCCATGACGCAGCTTAAGTCGCAGAAGGAGGGACTCAGTGAAACAGAGGCAAAGACAAGAATGGAAGCCTGCGGAAAAAACAAACTGCAGGAAGCGGAGAGAGAATCTCTGATGCATCGGTTCTTTGTCCAGATGGCGGATCCGATGATTCTGATCCTGATTGCGGCGGCAGTGATCTCCGGCGTAACTTCGTTTTATGCAGGAGAGAGCTTTGCCGATGTAATTATCATCCTGGCCGTGGTCCTCATCAATGCGGTTCTGGGCGTTTATCAGGAGAGCAAAGCAGAAAAGGCCATTGAGGCGCTGCAGGAGATGGCTGCAGCAACCAGCAAGGTGCTGCGTGACGGAAAGATGATTTCTGTGAAAAGTGAAGACCTGGTGCCTGGTGATGTGGTAATTCTGGAGGCAGGAGATGCCGTTCCTGCCGATGGCCGTATTATCCAGTGCGCAAGCATGAAAATCGAGGAAGCTGCCCTCACCGGGGAAAGTGTTCCCGTTGAAAAAACGGAAGAAATGTTGGCCCTGGACGATGGGAAGGATGTGCCGCTGGGTGACCGAAAAAATATGGTATATATGGGAAGCACCGTGGTGTACGGCAGAGGCAGCGCAGTGATTACTTCCACCGGCATGCAGACGGAAATGGGAAAAATCGCCGACGCACTGGCAAAAGCAGAGGAAGGCAAGACGCCGCTGCAGTTGAAGCTGGCGCAGCTTTCCAAAATCCTCACGGTGCTGGTTCTTGCAATCTGCGTGGTGATTTTCGCGGTCAGCCTGCTTCGGGCGGATGCAGTGAGCGGACTGGTGCTGCTGGATACCTTTATGATTGCAGTCAGCCTGGCCGTAGCAGCCATTCCGGAAGGACTGGTTGCGGTGGTGACCATTGTACTTTCCATGGGTGTCACCAACATGAGCCGAAGAAACGCCATCATCCGTAAACTGACCGCAGTGGAAACCCTTGGATGTGCGCAGATTATCTGTTCAGACAAGACAGGAACTCTGACCCAGAACAAGATGACGGTGGTGAAGCATTATGGTGAAGATGAAGCACTTCTTGCCACGGCAATGGCACTGTGCTGTGATGCGAAGATCGAGCCGGGAGATACACAGGCTACAGGAGAGCCGACGGAATGTGCACTGGTGAACTATGCATATCAGCTGAATCTGGATAAAAACGAAATCGAAAACCGGATGCCGCGTGTGGGTGAAGTGCCTTTCGACAGCAGCCGGAAAATGATGTCCACCATCCATGAAAATGTGTCAGAAGGAAAATTTATTCAATATACGAAAGGGGCACCGGATGAGGTACTGAAAAAGTGTACACATATTATGAAAAACGGGAAACCTGCTGAAATGACCGATGCGGACCGTAATGCCATTCTGACCGCCAATAAAGAAATGGCAGAGCAGGCACTGCGCGTCCTGATGGCATCTGCAGCAAGCTATGATTCCATGCCGACAGAGCTTACCGCTGAAGGTGTGGAGCATGATCTCTGCTTTATCGGACTGGTCGGGATGATCGACCCGGTAAGACCGGAGGTGAAGGCTGCCATTGAAGACTGTAACAGTGCCGGCATTACACCGGTCATGATCACAGGGGATCATGTGGATACTGCGGCAGCCATTGGAAGAGAGCTTGGCATTCTGAATGAGGAAAAACATGCGATTACCGGTGCCATGCTGGACGAAATGAGCGATGCAGAATTTGAAAGAGAGATTCGCCACATTGGAGTTTATGCTCGTGTACAGCCGGAACACAAGGTACGGATCGTCAACACCTGGAAAAAACTTGGATACGTGACAGCCATGACAGGGGATGGTGTCAATGACGCACCGAGCATCAAGTCAGCCGATATCGGCGTAGGCATGGGGATTACCGGTACCGATGTAACCAAGAATGTGGCAGACATGGTTCTGGCCGATGACAATTTTGCAACCATCGTCGGTGCAGTTTCAGAAGGAAGACGGATCTACGACAACATCCGAAAATCCATTCAGTTCCTGCTGGCCTCCAACATGAGCGAGGTAATCAGCATTTTCACGGCCACGCTGCTGGGCTTTACCATTCTTCATCCGGTACACCTTCTGTGGATCAATCTGGTGACGGATTGTTTCCCGGCACTGGCGCTTGGTATGGAAAAGCCGGAAGCGGATATCATGAAGCGGAAACCGCGGAAAACCACCGATGGAATCTTTTCCGGCGGACTGGGCACAGATATGCTCTACCAGGGGGTTATGGTTTCTGTTCTGACGCTTGCAGCATATTTCATAGGCCACTATATGGAAAGCGGTATATGGGAAATTGCCACCAGCCCTGACGGCATTTCCATGGCCTTTCTGACCATGTCCATGGCTGAGATTTTCCACAGCTTCAATATGCGTTCCCAGCGGAGAAGCATTTTTTCACTGAAGGGACAGAATAAAGCGCTCTGGCTGGGTGCCGCTGCCAGCCTGATTGCCACGACCCTTGTGATTGAGGTGCCGTTCCTGGCCACTGCCTTTGAATTTGAGCATATCAGTCTTATAGAATACGGGATTGCCATTGGTCTTGCCTTCCTGGTGATTCCGATTGTGGAAGTCGTAAAGATGATCCAGAGAAAATTGGAAAAATAAACATACGTTACCTTTTGAAAAAACAGCCTGAGGGCTGTTTTTTCTTTTCGCATATTTATGACCAGGGGTGCCTCCTCCTTATCCTGCAGGTTTTCAGCGAAGCCTGCAGGCGGCGCAGCCGTTCTTCCCAACGGCACTGTTGCTTTCATCACCCCTGGTCATAAGTATGCGCAGTAAAATAGAAAAAAGAGTACATGGTTGAAAGCCGGAAGGCTTAACATACCAGGGACTGCCGCTGGCGGCAGAGGTCCACCCACGATCCGAGAGGAAGGGGGTGGTTGCCATGACGTACATAACATGGTCAGAACTACTGACCTATACGCTTGTACTAATTGCAGTTGCCACTCTGATGAAGAAGGGCAAATAAAACCAAAACCGCCAAACAAAGCGTTTGACGGTTAATCCAACTGTGGACTGAGCCGCCCGCTACAAGCGGCACATCCTTGTTAATAACAATATACCACCGGACAGGCTGCTGTGTCAAGTCTGTGGCAGTTGATTAAATATATGAAAAAGGTTGATGATTGATTATACAATCAACCAATATATATAAAAGCAAACACAGGCTATTAGAAACGTAAGGAATAAATTGAAAGGTAGGAAAGACAAATGAAACGGAAAAGAATGAGAAGAATGAATCTTGCAGCAACTCTCGTTGTACTCGTGATGTTGACAGCAGTTCCT
This sequence comes from Bacillota bacterium, assembly GCA_016302925.1. Lineage (GTDB taxonomy): Bacteria > Bacillota > Clostridia > Peptostreptococcales > Anaerovoracaceae > RGIG7179. The sequence goes on along the minus strand of JAEDMR010000083.1, from coordinate 293 downwards.
GCAATGGCAGAAACAACTGGATTCGAAGAAACACAGGCGGCAGGAAGCGAAGATGTGCTTCTGATGGCACCTGCTGCAAAAGAACTGACCAGCAGCCAGGTGAAGGCAATCACACCGGCAGCCAAAGCGGCGTCCTACAGTTACAGCAAGATTAAGGTAACCTGGGACAAGATTGACGGTGTGGACGGCTACATTGTGTACCGTGCAACCAGCAAGAACGGGAAGTTCACCAAGGCGTATTCCACCAGTAATCCGGATAAGCTACATTACATCAATACCGGAAGAACCACCGG
>JAEDMR010000082.1 GCA_016302925.1 Bacillota bacterium | reverse complement strand
AGACATTCGTATTATCACCGTGGACGGCACCCTCATCGGTGACCGGGAAGAGTTTTTCGAAGTAGTCAGAAAGCAGCTTCCATGCGGCATTCTCATGGCATCCAACCTGGACGCCCTGCACGATGCTCTGACCACCATTTCAAGCTTTACCACCCTGCGAATCCTGGGTGCGGAAATCCTGGAGGCGAATCTGGGCAGAGACTGGCCACGGATTCACAGGGTCATCCAGGACAGCCTGGATGAAAATTACAATCTGTCTCTGGAATTCGGTGAAGCGGAGTTATAGGCCTGCACGTTCCATCTCGCTGACGAACCAGCTGACAATCCGTCCGGTCATTCCCCAGATGATCTGACGTTCATCCCCATCCCCGTAGTGAAATACGGGGATTGTTTTTTTGCCCACACGCCACTTGTAATCGGGACGGATGCCCGCCGCCTCGTAAGGGAAGTCCTCCACCTTCTGCACGATGTCATACGTATAGCTGAGAGGATCCGTCTCGCGGAAAAATTCATATGGAACCGTAAACACCGTTTCCACCTCAGCAGGATTCAGCTTCAGATGCTGCAGTGCCTCCTCCTTTACGGTACCCACGAAGGTATACATGGTGATATCTGAGATTTCATACAGTGTATCAAACTGTCCCAAAACCCGGATATTCGCCCTGCCGATTCCGATTTCCTCTTCTGTCTCCCTTAACGCGCACTCCATAGGGGTTTCGCCCGGTTCTATCCTTCCTCCCGGGAAGCAGACGTCGCCCGGCTGGGTCTTCATCTTTCTGGATCGCTGTTCGAAAAGGATCTGAAGACCATCCTCCCCCTGCACCAGAAGCAGCATCACGCTGAAGTATTTCCTTCCGTCGATGGCGCCGACACAACGCTCCGAAAGGTTTCTTTCAATCTGCTCCAAATTCATCTGTTTCGCATTCATCCGTTTCATATCCTCCCACATCTGTTATTCCCCGATTTGATTCCCCGATTCCCAAAAAAGCAAAACTGGCGATGGCAAAGCCACCGCCATAGAAAGCAGTACATTCAGCAGTTAGTTGAGAATTTCGCAGCCTTCGAAATCAACGCCGATCATTTCTTCCTTTTCTGCGCTTACGCTTACCACGAAGTCCATGCCGTAGTTCTTGGAGATGTCCTTCAGTCTCGCGATGAATTCAGGCAGATCGCTGATCTTGAAATCTGCGTGCTTTAAAATGCTGTCGATAAAGATTGTTTCGATATCGTGGTCGGAACTGATGATTCCATACAGGAATCCGATGTATTCATCACAGTTGGTGATATGTTCAAAATCTTCCATGCAGATGACTCTGATTCTGTACTTCAGATCATACATGAGTCTGTGATTCTTATTAATAAAGATGACGCTGCCCTTGCTGGTTTCCACCGTGCTGTTTGCAATGTCAATCATTTGTTTTGTCTTTCCGCTGCCTTTATGTCCCACTAATAATTTAACCATGGTAAATCGCCTCCTAAGTTTGTCTTCCCCGCTCGTCGAGGAGCATTTTTTTCATTATATACTAAATCCTTCATCAATTCAACGGTAAATTCAGAAATCTTTTTACTCTTTTCGACATTTTCGGCAGTTTGCCAGCCGCAGCTGCCCGCAGGCACCGTCGATATCGTCTCCCAGCTCTCTGCGGATGGTTGCAGGGATGCCTTTTGTTTCCAGTAAATCCCGGAAATGTTCCGCATCCTTTCGCTCCGTGGTATGAAGGCCGCTCTCCTTCACCGTGTTCAGCGGGATCAGGTTCACATGGCACAGCATGCCTCTGAGCTTCTCCGCCAGTTCCTCCCCATGGTGCGGCTGGTCGTTGACTCCCTTTACCAAGGTGTATTCAAAAGTGATCCGCCGGGACGTCTTTTTCGTATATTCCCGGCAGGCATCCAGCAGCTGATCCATCGGGTAGGCACGGCTTACCGGCATCATGGAAGACCGAATCTCGTCGTTTGGTGCGTGCAGGGAGATAGCCAGATTCACCTGGGGAAAGTCCACTCCGAAATCCTTTATCCCGGGTACAATGCCGCAGGTGGACACGGTGATGTTCCGATAACTCAGGTTCAGCCCCTCCGGTGCATGGAGCAGACGGAGAAAGGAGGACAGGTTTTCGTAATTATCGAAGGGCTCTCCCGTGCCCATGACCACCACATGGTTGATCTTTTCCCCCGTGTCCCTCTCTGCCGCCAGCAGCTGTCCGATGATCTCTCCCGGCGTCAGGTTCCGGCGCAGTCCGTCCATGCCGGATGCACAGAACCGGCACCCCATACGGCAGCCTGCCTGGGAGGAGACGCAGATGGAATTGCCATATTTATACTTCATGAAAACGCTCTCAATGGCGTTTCCGTCCTCCAGACCGAACAGGTACTTGCGGGTCCCATCCAGCTTTGACACCTGCACCTGCAGCGGCGCGAGAATCCCCAGACTTGCCTGTTCCTTCAGCTTTTTCCGCAGTACCTTCGGCACATTGGTCATCTGGTCGAAGTCCGTCACGCCGCCCGGTCCTTCGGTGCTGTCTCTGTACAGCCATCCGAAGACCTGCTTCGCCCGGAATTTCGGCTCGCCCAGTTCCTTTATGAGTTTTTCCACTTCCTGCAGCTGCAGGTCCTTCAGGTTGATCATACCATCGCCCTTTCTCTGTCCTGAATTTCTTTCTTCAGTATACGCCAAAACCGTCAAAAGTACAAGAAAAATCCCCCGGATCACGTTTCCGCTGCCGGGGGATTCTGGATTACGTTACGAAAGACTTACACTCTCTTCACATCAATACCGGTCTTGTGTCCGTTCAGATCGAACTTGTCCAGACCAGCCTCTGCGCCTGCTTCTGCGATTTCCACAGCCAGGGTTTCCTTCCTGATGTAGTCAGCATGCTTGGAAACAGCTGCCTTTACCGCGTCGTCGGCTTCGATGGTGATCACGATGTTGTCCATCATTTCGAAGTCTTTCTGCTTCCGCATCTGCTGCACCTTGGAGATCAGCTCTCTGGCCAGGCCTTCATCGATGAGTTCATCGGTCAGCGTGGTATCCAGAATGGTAAAGATGTTGTTTTCCATGGCTACCGCAAAGCCTTCCTTGGCACTGATGCGGATGTCCACCAGCTCCTTCGTCACTTCGAAGGTTTCACCGTCCAGCTCGATGGCAACCTTGCCCTCTGCTTCCATCTTTCCGACGAATTCCGCCGCATTGACCTTGGCCATGGCGCCGCCGAATGCCTTTACCTTGCTGCCCAGAACAGGACCGGCGGCTCTGAAGTTCGGCTTCAGGGTAAAGTTCATATATTTTTCCAGATCGTTTTCGAAAACGACTTTCTTTACATTCAGTTCTTCCATGATCAGCGGTGTCAGGTCGCTGATAATTGCTTCATACTTACCGTCTACCAGTACTTCGCTCAGCGGCTGTCTTACCTTGATCTTTTCCTTCTCTCTGGTACCGCGGCCCAGGGTTACCAGGGCTCTGACCAGATCCATTCTTTCTTCGACACCCTTGTCCACCAGATCCATGTCAGCCTTTGGGAAGTATGCTACATGCACAGTTTCCTCACCAGTCAGGTTGGTGTAAATTTCATCGGAGATGAACGGTGCAATCGGAGCAATCAGTTTCGCTACGCCAACCAGCACTTCGTAAGTGGTTGCATAGGCGCTCTTCTTATCTTCGGTCAGTTCCTCTGCGAAGAACCGTCTTCTTGCCCGGCGGATATACCAGTTGGACAGATCCTCGGCCACGAAATCCGTGATGGCACGAACCGTCTTCATATGGTCATAGGAATCCATGTATTCGGTTACATCGGCAATCAGCTGGTTGTACTTGGACAGAATCCATCTGTCCAATTCCGGACGGTTTGCATACGGAACCTCAAATTCGGCAGGATTCAGATTATCCTGGTTTGCATACAGAACGAAGAAGTTGTATACGTTTCTCAGGGTTCCGAAGAACTTGCTGACAACATCGCTCAGACCTTCTTCATCAAACTTGGTCGGCGTCCATGCCGGCGAAACGGAAAGCAGATACCATCTTGTCGCATCGGCACCGTACTTGTCAAGCATTTCAAACGGAGATACCGTATTGCCTTTATGCTTGGACATCTTCTTCCCTTCTTTGTCCAGAATCAGGTCATTTACCAGAACGTTTCTGTATGGTGCACATCCCTTCACGATGGTGGAAATCGCCATCAGAGAATAGAACCAGCCTCTGGTCTGGTCGATACCTTCGCAGATGAAGTCTGCCGGGAACAGCTGGTCGAAATCTTCCTTGTGCTCAAACGGATAGTGCCACTGTGCAAACGGCATGGAACCGGAGTCAAACCAGCAGTCCATGACTTCCGGAACTCTGTGCATGGTCTTGCCGCATTCCGGGCAGGTCAGGGTCACATCATCCACATATGGACGGTGCAGTTCAATGCTTTCGTCGATGTCTTCATTGGCCAGTTCCACCAGTTCTTTTCTGGAACCGACGCAGTGCAGATGGCCGCATTCACATCTCCAGATCGGAATCGGCGTACCCCAGTATCTGGAACGGGAAATTGCCCAGTCCTTCACATCTGCCAGCCAGTTTCCGAAACGTTTTTCACCGACGAAATCCGGATACCAGTTTACGGTGTTGTTATTGGCTACCAGCTGATCCTTCAGCCTGGACATTTCAATGTACCAGGAAGGCTTCGCATAGTAAACCAGCGGCGTATCGCATCTCCAGCAGTGCGGATAATTGTGCTCCAGCTTTTCTTTTTTATAGATCTTGTCGCCTTCAGCCAGGTACTTGATGATTTCGACGTCAAGTCCTTCTTCCATGACGAAGTGGCCCTTCCACGGTGTTTCCGTATATTCGCCTCTTTCATCGACCGGCTGCAGAACGGCCAGATTGTATTTCCGTCCGCACTGATAGTCGTCTTCACCAAAAGCCGGTGCGGTATGAACGATACCGGTACCGTCTTCTGTGGAAACGTAATCCATGCAGGTTACGATAAACGCATTCTTATTCTTTTCCGGAACACAGAACGGCATCAGCTGTTCGTATTCCCAGTATTCCATGTCGCGTCCCTTCAGTTCTTCCAGAACTTCGTATTCATCCTTTCCGAGAACCTTTGGTGCCAGACCCTTGGATACATAGAAAATGTTTCCTTCGTTGTCTCCGGAAGTCATCTTCACCTTCACGTAGTCAATGTCCGGTCCTACGGTCAGTGCGATGTTGGATGCAAGAGTCCATGGCGTCGTGGTCCACGCCAGGAAGTATTCGTTGTCCGTTCCTTTTTTCTTGAATTTGCAGGTCAAAGTGTTTACTTTCACCATCTTATAGCCCTGTGCCACTTCGTGAGAAGCCAGACCGGTTCCGCATCTCGGGCAGTAAGGCAGAATCTTATATCCTTCATAAATCAGACCTTTGTCGAAAGCCTGCTTTAAAATCCACCATCCGGTTTCGATATAGTCGTTGTCCAGGGTGATGTACGGATTGTCCATATCTGCCATATATGCCATACGGTCAGACATTTCCGTCCACATGTTTGTATAAGTGAAGACGGATTCACGGCATTTTTCATTGAATTCCTTGATTCCGTACGCTTCGATGTCCTGTTTGCCGGAAAATCCAAGCTGCTTTTCCACTTCGATCTCCACCGGCAGTCCGTGGGTGTCCCATCCGCCTTTTCTCTTTACCTGATACCCCTGCATGGTCTTGTAACGGTTGATGGAATCCTTCAGGGTTCTTGCCATCACGTGGTGAATACCCGGTTTGCCGTTGGCAGTCGGCGGTCCTTCATAGAATACAAATGACGGTGCACCCTCTCTGGCAGAGACGCACTTATGCAGCAGATCTTCTTCTTTCCATTTCGCCACTTGCTCGTTCTGAACTTCAGCAACCGGCTTTTCTGATAAGTTTTTGAACATTCTCTTTTCCTTTCTTTTCGTACTTAATACTTAAATATAAGTTTTCGTTCTGATTTTGGTTTACCGGTATAAAAAAATCCCCAAACCAACATCAAAAATTGATTTAGGGACGATTATTCCTAACCGCGGTACCACCCTAGTTGCCGCCTCCATCAAGGCCGCCTCTCATTAGCGTGTCAGACTCCGGAGTGATATTCACACGGACTTCACCGCCGTCCTCTCACCACAGGGCACTTCGCAAAATCCGCTCTCCCGGCTTTCGCATCTCGTCTCCCGCAGACGGCTCTCTGTAAGGTTCTTACATCCTGCTACTGGTTCCTTCAACGTCTGTTGATTCAGTTGCTGCACGTAAAAAACGTACTATAATATTTTACTTTGCTGCGGGCGGAAAGTCAAGGATTTCTTTGCAGTTTCCGCTTGTAATTCTTTGCTTTCCTTAACTATCATATTCTCTTTCTGTATTCTTCTGAATTTCATTCATGTATCCAGCGGTGATAATTCCGGCAGGGAGTGCAACAATTGCAATACCAAATACCGATGAAATCAAAGGTAATTAATGCAGAAATCAATCTATACGCAGCTGCTAGTGCACATACAGCAATAAGAGATTCCTTCGAAGCTTTCATTACATTTGTTCTTTTCCGTAAAATATGTTAAACTAGTAATATAGAGTTACCAATATGCGGTGGACGGCTGCTCCTCATGAGAGGAGGTGATTTCATGGTTACATACGAAGCAATTTCTGCTTTTGCCACTGTAGGCTTGTTTGTAATCGCAGTGATCACCTTGTTGTTAAACAACAAGCGTTAGATACTTTCGAAAAAGAAAATATCACGTCCATGCTTGGGAGCTGACGTGATATTTCTCGATCACTCTGAGCAACCGTTCATCGGTAACTCTTTCTATATCTATTATACGCCTGCGAAAGGTTCCAGTCAATCCAAACTTTCTTTCTCTCGAATTTTACTTCGCTTCCAGAAAGGGAAAGGAAAGACATCACATCAGATGATATCTTAAGCAGAGACTCTCGCAATCTTCCGCACGATGACGCAGAGCAGAATGGTGATGACCATATCCGGCAGGGTGTTTCCCACCGGCATATCGATGCCCATGAGAATCCGGTAGGCGATGAAGCCTGCCAGCCAGACGATCAGATTCACCCAGTCGAAGGTGCCGCTGCTTTTCCGTTTCAGGAAGAAGCAGTCGGCGATCTGAATGGCGATCATCGGTGCGAATACGGAACCGATCAGGTACAGGAAGTTGGTGATATTGTCCATCGGATACACGATGGCGGCGATGGTTCCCAGTACGGTCACCACCAGGGCCACCTTCTTCCCGGACAGGCCGCGGAAGATGGACTCGGTGGAAATGCCTGCGGACCAGGCATCCAGGAATGTTGTGGTCACCGTGGAGAATACGATGATCAGAAGTCCTGCGATTCCAAGTCCTGCTTTCAGCATGATCTGGGCGATATCATATTCTCCCGTAAAGATGGCTGCCCCCATGCCGATCAGGTACATCCAGCTGCTGACCAGGCCGTAGACCACCGCACTGACTGCAGAACTCTTCACAGGATCCTTCGCTTCCCGGGTATAGTCGCTGATCAGCGGCAGCCATGAAAGGGGCATGGCCACAGAAAGCTCCACGCCGGCACCGAAGGTCATGGCCTCGTCTGCGGCGAAGACCGTGCCGGAACTGCCGGCGAAGATGATTTTGCTCAGAATCAGGGTCAGGATGAAGAGGGCGCCCATGGCCACCACATTCACCTTGCCCAGGTTGGTAATGCCGATAAAGATCCACAAGAGGATCAGGCCGCCGATGACCATGCACCAGATCCACTGTCCCGCTGCCATGACGCCGTCGGCTGCCAGTGCGCCGTCATAGATCATGATGGCTGTCCAGCCCACCAGCTGCAGCACGTTAAGAATCGAGAAAAGAAGTCCGCCCTTCTGTCCGAAGCTGAGTTTTACCGACTCCATGGCGGACAGACGCTCCCGGCCGCCGATGACGCCGGCGAGAAACAGCATGATGCAGCCGATGATGTGGCCGATGACGATGGCAGCCAGGCCTTTCTCCATTCCCAGAGGCGCCAGATAGGTCCCGGTCAGTATCTCCGCGATAGATACGCCTGCCCCGAACCAGATGAGGCCGTTGTCAAATAAAGAAGTACGCTTTTCCATTACCGGCACACCTCCTTTCCGCAGTGTGCATCCGAATCACAGCCTGCATCTGCGTCACAGTCTGCATCCGGGTCTTCTGCGAAGCTGCTGCCATGAAGGGCAAAGCCGTGATCCATGGGGCCGCTGCCTTTGCCCAGGTCCAGCATGGCAGCCAGTGCACCGGAAATATATTCCTTGGCACGCTGTACTGCAGTTTCCAGATCACAGCCTTTGGCCAGATTGGATGCGATGGCGCTGGACAGGGTGCAGCCGGTGCCGTGAGTATTTGGATTGTCGATGCGCTTGCCGTAGAACCAGCGGTATGTACCATCGTGATACAGCAGGTCGTTGGCATCGTTGATCTGATGGCCGCCTTTGCACAGAAC
>JAEDMR010000081.1 GCA_016302925.1 Bacillota bacterium | reverse complement strand
CATTCTGGAACAGGGTGGCATACGTGGTATTCACATATGGCATATATCCGTCTTCATCCCCGTATTTCACTTCCACACCGTCATTTTCCTCTGCAGTCAGATAGATATCGTCGGTCAGGGATTTCAGTTCGTGGCTGGTCTGCCCTGTGATGGCAACCAGTTCCTCTTTATAGTTTTTCATCAGATATGCACATAACTTGTACATATCTTCTGCACTCATTTTATTCTGTCTCTTGCCGGTGAACTGGCTGTTTGTATAGTCAGGCAGTCCGTGTGGATTATAAAACTTGGCAGATTTCAGTCCCAGTTCTTTGGCTTTCGCATTCATCTTCTTCACGAATTTCGCTTCGGAACCGGATACGACTTCCGCCAGTGCAGTTGCGGCTTCGTTGGCGGAAGGCAGCAGCATTGCAGACATCAGATCTCCTACGGACCAGGTCTGTCCTACCTTCATCTCTACTTTTCCGCGGGAAGGCATGTCGGCATATAATGTGCCGTCTTCTGACAGTGCTTCATAGTGTACCGCATCACTTACGGTATAGATATCATTCATGGAAATCTTGCCGGCAGCCACTTCGTCCAGAACGATGGCCGCTGTCATCAGCTTCGAAGTAGACGCGATTTCTGTCTGGTGCTTCTCATCCCAGCTGTACAGTTTCTTTCCTGTGGTCAGGTCTCCCAGGTAGACGCCGTCCAGGTCATGGAAGTATTCGGCACTTTCCAGCTTGTCCATATCCAGAACAAAGTCTTTGGATGTGTTGATGGATATCTTTCCATAGCCTTCATAACCGAAAGACAGGTTCATAAACAGTCCCAGGTCGATGAGGCGGACATACACGCCCTGTACCTCTCCATCGAAATCAGAGTAGTCATAATTATCATATACTCTCATTTCATAGGTTTTATCATCGATAGTGATGTCATATGCATCAAACTCGATATCATGGAACACGTTTGGATCTTCCTTGGAAGTGGTGCCAAACGGAACAGGTGCTTCGCCGGTGTAATCTTTTCCGGTAGTTACAGTCCATTCTCCGTCCACATTCTCCACATCGAAGGCTTTGCTGGTTCCCTTCAGTGCCCATGCCAGATCTTCCAGGGACACATATGTATTATATGTGTAAGATGCATAATATGCCTTTACGGTTTCTGTTTTCTTCCCGTTTACGGTAAGCTTCACGTTGACGCAGTTGCCCTGGTCAGATGCGAATGCAGCGCCGGTTACGCTGAAGCTGGCAGTAAACAGTACTGCTAAAATAATGACTACGCTTAAAAAACGTTTTCTCACTTTCCTTTTTCTCCTTTCCGTGTGTACAATGCTGTACCATACTCTCTGTCGTACTCCTGCAGTGTATGAGGAGCAAATTTTGTGCCAGACGTTTTTTTGCAAAATCAGTCTCCCCAGGGAACCTGTGCCCGTCGTAAACTGCAAGGATTCGCCCGGCAGGGATCTGTTTCAGTTCTGCATCCTTTTCTGTATATTTTTCCGGTTTTCAGAACGTCGTTTCCGGGATTCTGTACACAGTATACTTATATACATGTATCCCCCCTCTGCTTCTTCGGATAAAATCCGTAAAAAAGAGCAGGCTGCATTTCTGCTTCCTGCTCATCACTTCCTGCTTTTTCTTTTATATTTTACAGCTTCAGTTTGTCATACTTCCTTAGAAAGTCTTTCAATATCATAAGAATATCATCGCAGCTGCCTCTGGTTACTTCGATGTTCAGCGGCATGATCGGATCATGAAGCGACTTCCGCAGCAGGCACCAGCCTGCCAGACCTTCTCCTCCGCAGCAATCCGCTTCCGCACGGAAATTCAGGCGTACCCCCTCATAGTTGGGCTCCACCATCTGGATCTTTACAGCACAGCCGCAGCTGCCGCAGGTAACTTCGCCTGACGCTGCCCAGACTTTCATATCACCCAGCACCTGATCGCCATATGGCCCGAACTCCTCTGCCAGAATCGGAAAACGATATTCGACGGCCTCCTTTGGTTCCTCCAGAGAAGACAGGATCACATCCAGCGATGCACCCTGCTGCTTCAGCTGTGCTGCCTTGATAACGATCTTCGTCGCCAGATATGCACCATCATCCAGAAAATAGTTTTCTTTATATGCCGCATGTCCGGAGGTCTCAATGGCAAGCTGGCTGTCAATCCCTGCTTCATTCAGTTCTATAGACTTATTGATTACATTCTTGTATCCACGTTTGAACCGCAGATGATTCAGACCCAGACACTGTTCCAAATATACGGTCAGCTGATCAGAGGTGATGCTGTCCGTCACCACCGTTGTTCCCGGATGTTCCCTGGCGATAAGCGCCGCTGCCATGGCAACGATGGCATTTCGATTGATTTCTCTGCCGTTCCCATCCACCGCAGAAGAACGATCCACATCCGTATCGAAAATCAGACCCAGATCCGCACCGCTTTCCTTCACGGCATGGCAGATGGAAGCCATGGCTTCCTTATTCTCCGGGTTCGGCGCATGATTTGGAAAATGTCCGTCCGGCTCCAGATACTGGCTGGCAGACACATCTGCACCCAGTGGTTCCAGAATCCGTCCGGCAAAGAATCCGCCTGCACCGTTTCCTGCATCCACTGCAATCTTCAGACCCTCCAGAGGTTTTTCCGGCACATCGGACCGGTTCACTTCCCGGATGATCTTTCTTTCAGATGTTCCGCATAATCACCAATCAGATCTCTTGTCTCCACATCCTTCTGATCCCGTACGGAGGCATTCTGGATTTCTTCCAATATGATGTCCGATTGGGCATACTGAATGATCTGGGTGATATCCGCCTTGTTCAGTCCGCCCTCCCGGTCGAAGTACTTGAAACCGTTCCGGTTGAACGGCAAATGGCTTGCCGTGATCATGATGGCACCATCACATTGGTATGCCGGAAAGACCGTAGACATGAACATGGCCGGTGTGGATGCCAGACCGCAGTCGTAGACCTGCACGCCAATATTGGACAAGGTACTTACGATGGTCTCTTTCAGTTCTCTTGCTGAAAGGCGGCTGTCATGACCCACCGAAATCACCAGTTCCGTCGGTGCCTTATGTATTTTTTCAGAAAGCCACAGAACGAATCCCCGGGTCAGCCGGAAGGTTTCTTCCTTTCCCAGGTTCACCGGCTCTCCCGCAACGCCTTCCAGGGCTACACCGCGAATATCGCTTCCATTCTGCAGCTTCGAATAATTCAATTCCATTTTTCCATTTCTCTCTTTCTGTTTTCCGACTGTTTTCTATTCTTCCGGCTGGCCTGAGATGATCCATGGTGCCGGCTGCTGGTCGAAGGCATTCTTGCTGTTCAGTTTGGAAACGGCAATCTGTATTACTTCCGCCTCTTTGATTCCATACTTCTCCAGCAGTGTCGGAAGCCCTGCAGCCACTTTGAAGTCCAGTGTATAAATAACTACACGCATCTTCGGATTCATCTTCAGCAGGCAGTCCAGTTCCTGTTCCATGCTGGCAGATGCCACCAGGAAGACCAGGGCAGGGACAGGACAATCCTTCATGGTTTCCTGATCCACATGGTCGATGACACGGATGTTTCTCAAACCGAAATAATCCATATTTTCTTCGATGGTGGCCCGGTCATTCTTATTGTATTCTACAGCAATCACAGAACCCTCGCTGGCCATCATGGCCGCTTCGATGGCGATGCTCTCTCCGCTGATAATACAGATGTCCTCTTCGCGGCCTACCTGCATCTTATTCTGGATCACCGCACGGATCTCGCTTCCCACATACCGGACCGAGCCCTTGCGGAAATTCAGATTATCCATTCCTATTTTATATGTATTTCTGGCATTGGGATTGACCACCAGCATGCCGGCGGAAGCATTAATACCCCGGTGAATCATGTTGCTCACCGTGTCATGCTTGATCTCCCCGGCTGGCTCAGAACCCTCGTTATACCAGACCTCACAGTCTCCCAGACCTGCATTCCACATCTGATAGAACACATCCGGATCCCCGGCTTCCATGAAAGCCAGTGTGGTCCGATGGGATTCCACCGTCGGGATCAGATTCTTGTTCTTTCTGGTAATATCCAGCATCTTGACCTGTTCCAGATCTACAGGCGTATTCTTGGCGAAATACTGCAGCCACTCTATAATAATGTCATTGGTAAATAACTGTTCCGTCATAGTAACCCTCCTTGCCGATATCATTCGCATAAAAACTTATACATAGTATAACACATTCATCTGTTCAGGACAATATCCGCACCAGACCCAGAAACAGAAAACACAGCAGGAACCATGCCGCCGTAAACAGCGGACAGATCTGCCCCAGCAGGTTTCCCGCCATAGACGAATAATCCCAGACATGCCATCCCAGTTTCAGATTGACGATACATCCCACTGCAAACTCATAGGCCGTCACGATGACGGCACCCGCCAGCGCCCCCAGCACCAGCGGCAGGGACGAAAGCCAGCCCAGCAGAAGATACATTGTCAGAATGCATGCGCCGCCGGTCAGCACCATGGTCCAGTGGGTATATCCGCGAAACAGGATTTCCATCATGCCATACGCCGCTCCGCCCAGCAGAAACACCAGAAGCTCCACCCATATGGAATTGTCCTCGCTGATCCACTCTCTCATACTCATGCATTTAGTATGAGTTTCACGGGCCAAAATATCCCCTGCCGGCTTTTAAATTTCTTTCACAATTTCTGTCAGCCTTGCTTTCGCTTCCTCCATTTTCGCTTCGGCATCCACACCGATGATATCGATGCCGTCTGCCGCAGCAAAGTGGAAGTTTTTAATCCCGAAGAGATAGCTGCAGAGCCCTTTCACATAGTCAAAGCCGAAGTTCATCTCGCCGATATATCCGCCTGCTGTGGTGATGTAGGTCAGATCCTTCGCACGGCACTGGCCATGGGGCATGCCGTTTTCATCATAGAGAAACGTCAGCTTATCCACAGAGCACCGCTCCAGATAGATTTTCAGCCGGGCAGGGAATGACAGATCCCAGTACGGCGCGCCGATTACGACGTGATCTGCCGCAATCAGCTGCTTCGCCAGATCAAACATGGGATCGCTGAAATCCTGTGCACGAAGGAATCCGTCCCGCTTTTCGATCAGACGGCCGCTCTGCACCTCGATCTCCATATTTTCCAGATCCAGTTCCTCCATTTCTATGTCCGCTTTTGCTGCCTTCAGTTCCTCCAGATAATGACGGCAAAGTGCCAGCGTTCTGGATTTTTCGCCCCTGAGACAGGCATTGACAAATAAGACTTTCATTTAGGTATTTTCTCCTTTATCCCTGATATGTATTGGCTTTTTCTTTTCCCTCCAGGATTCTCCATGCACCTTCTGCCAGTGCCTCCAGCTCGTTTTCACCTGGCATAAGAACAATTTTTCCCAGATGGCCGGCATATTCCTGAATCATGCCGGTCAGCATGTTCGAATGAGCTGCTCCGCCGGTGAGGATAATCGCATCAACCTTACCTTTCAGCGGAATGGTCATGGCTGCAATGGATTTGGCCACCTGATATGCCATGGCCTCATAAACCACCGCCGCTTTCTGATTTCCTTCTTCGATCATCTTTTCCACCTGACGGCAGTCCGTCACGCCCAGGTAGGAGTACAGTCCGCCCTTGCCGCAGATGATCTTCTGCAGCTGAGCTTCTGTATATTTCCCGGAGCAGCACAGCTCGGTCCAGGTGGTCAGCTGAATCCCGCCGGTCCGTTCCGGTGACATCGGGCCCTCATCGTAGGAGGAATCGTCGATGATCCTGCCGCCTTCATGGGCACTGACCGTAATGCCGCCGCCCATATGGCAGACGATGATGTGCATATCCTGGTATTCTTTTCCAACAGACCGGGCATAACGGATGGCCTGGGCCCGGGAATTCAGCACATGACAGTTGCCGTAGCGGACCAGCCCTTCCAGTCCGGATACTTTGGCCACATCAGACAATTCGCAGCCTCTGGTCGAATCGTAAACAAACGATGGGATTCCCAGAGGCTCCGCCAGGCTGTATGCCAGCGGTGCGCCCAGATTGGATGCGTGCTGCACATTTTTCGGACTCATCATGTCCCGGCAGAAGCTGGGATTCACCTGGTAGCCGCCGCTTTTCAGACCCTGCAGCTGGCCGCCTCTGCCAACCACGGCACGCAGATTTCCCATGTCGTATCCTTTATCGTTTAATACCGATTCGATCACTTCACGGCGGTATGGCTGCTGTGCCTCCAGCGATTCATACTCCAATAAGTGATTGGGATTGTGGTTGATGGTTTCCATAAAAAGTTCCGTCAGTTCTCCGCCCTCCTGACAGCGGAAGACGCCCACCTTTGTGCTGGTTGAGCCGGGATTGACGGCTAAAATATCTGTTTGCATCTTTATTCTGCCCCCTCATATTTCTTTCTAAGCATATTTATTTCTTCTCCGTACCCTGCCAGATCTTCCTGCGGTGTTTCCAGAATGCACGGCAGACCCTGCAGCGCAGGATGACGAATGACCCGCACAATGGCATCCGTTCCGATATGTCCCTCTCCGATTTTCGCATGGCGGTCTTTATGTGCACCTCTTGGATTCATGGAATCGTTGATATGGAGCGCCTTCAGATTGGCAAGACCGATGATCCGATCGAACTCTGCCAGCACGCCGTCCAGGTCATTGATAATATCATATCCGGCATCGTGAACATGGCAGGTGTCCAGACAGACGCCGACTTTGTCCCGCAGTTCCGGTTTCACCGCTTCCCGGATTGCGGCAAGTTCCTCGAATCTGCCGCCTACCTCACTGCCTTTGCCTGCCATGGTCTCCAGCAGCACCGTCGTGGACTGTTCCGGTTTCAAGATATCATTCAGAAGTCCTGCAATCAACGCAATCCCGGTTTCTGTTCCCTGACCCACATGACTTCCCGGATGAAAGTTATAGTAATTGCCCGGCAGATATTCCATCCGGGACAGGTCGTCTGCCATGGCCATATAAGCAAAATCCCTGGTCTTCTGCTCTTTGGAGCAGGGATTTAAAGTATATGGCGCATGCGCCACAAGACGCCCGAAGCCTGCCTCCCCGGCGATCTTCAGGAGCCGGGAAACATCCTCCGGGTCGATGGATTTTGCGGAGCCTCCCCGGGGATTTCTCGTAAAAAACTGAAATGTACTGGCATGTATGGACAGAGCCTGCCGGCCCATATTTTCATAGCCTTTGGAAGACGTCAGATGACAACCGATGTTTAACATAAACTTAACCTCCTTTTCAATGAATATTGTACCTCATTCTGTTGCCAAATGGGAGAAAATTTGTTATCTTTAGAATGGAATCTTTTAAAAAATGGCCGCCGGGCGCGGCAGAAGGAGGAGGAATATGCAGCATGAAATCACGACCCGTCATGCCCTTCTGAATAGTCAGGGACATCTGACGGAACCTGGATATACGAAGGGACTTCTCATGGACTATGACCGCCGGGCCATCAAAGCTGGCTCGCTGCGCATTAAAGAATGGGATTATTATCTGATCACCTGCCGGGATTATGCAGTGGCGCTGACCATTGCGGATAATTCCTACATGAGTCTGGACAGCATTTCTCTCCTGGATTTTCGGACCGGCTGGCAGCAGACCATCAGTCCCATGGGTGTTCTGACCCTGGGGAAGCGCAACTTGCCCGTCTCATCGTCTAATGGCGATTTATGTGTTTCAAAGAAAAACTACGGTCTGGAATTCCTTCACCGAGGGGATCACAGGCTGCTCCGCTTTCACATGAAAAACTTCTGCGACGGCAAACCGATTTCCGGTGAGATTCATCTGGAAAATCCGCCGCAGGAATCTATGGTGATCTGCACCCCGTTTGCGGAAAAGAAAACGGCGTTCTATTATAACCAGAAAATCAACTGTATGCCGGCATCTGGCCATGTGGAGTTCGACGGCAGCGTTTACGAGTTTCGTTCCGGGGAAGCCTTCGGCGTTCTGGACTGGGGACGCGGTGTCTGGACTTACAAGAACACCTGGTACTGGGGCAGTGCGTCCGGTCTGGTAGACGGAGTACCTTTCGGCTTTAATATCGGCTATGGCTTCGGGGATACCTCCGCAGCCAGTGAAAATATGCTTTTTTATGACGGCAAGGCCCATAAGCTGAGTCAGGTGACCTTCCATATCCCGACGAAGGCAGATACCTTCACCACCCGAGGGGGCTGCTGCGGGCAAAGCGGGCTCACCGTGGAGACCTTGGATCAGACAGAGGATTACATGCAGCCGTGGACCTTCACCAGCGATGACGGCCGGTTTGAAATGGACTTCCTTCCGATCATGGACCGGGCAGCCTGTACGGACGCGAAGCTCATCTGCTCTGACCAGCATCAGGTCTTCGGCCTCTTCACCGGAAGGGCGGTGCTGGATGACGGCCGCGTGGTTGAAGTGAAGGATTTCCTTGGATTTGCAGAAAAAGTATTCAATAAATGGTAAAGGAAGTGAGAAAATGCAGATTACATTCGAAGATGTCAGAAAAAATCA
>JAEDMR010000080.1 GCA_016302925.1 Bacillota bacterium | reverse complement strand
GATGGCCGCAGCTGAACCTGTCCCGGATTCGCGTCGATTACCGTGGTTTGTCTTTTCAGGGCACCTACGGAGGAACGGGATTTTCGTACCTGTCCTATGATGACGGCCGCAGCCCCTTTTCCTGCCAGTTCACACCGGAAGGGGAGTTTCAGTTTCTCGTTGCCACCCGGCGTCATAAAGGAAGCCACTATCTGCAGCTGTCTGACTTTTTCGAATCAGACAGTGTCTTCTGCCGGTATCCGGGCTATGAGAACGGCTTCCTGATTCTTACGCAGGGGAATTCATCCCAGCATCTGGAGATCAACATGTTCGTCCAGACCTTCCTGCAGCATTTCATGGAAACGATTCCCTGTCCGCTGACCTGAAATGCACCGGTTGGCGGCACCTGCGGCACCGGAAGACACCCTGCTGCAGCTACCGTGATGTCAGCCAGGCACGGTACCTGGTTTCCTTTTCCGGTCGGTCGAAGGGATATCCATACTGGTAACAGTCCACCACATCGGCATCTTTCACGATTTCTTCCACAACGGTACCGGTTTCTGTCTTACTGCTGTGGTTTTTTACTGCCCGTGCGATGATTTCTGCTTCCTCTTCCGTGAAGAGTCCGCTTTCTTTCAGAAATACCCTCACGGGCTCGTATCCGGCCTCTGCATGGCCTTTCTGCCGTCCGGTGAGGATTCTTCCGAAATCATGAACTGCGGCGGCGCAGGCGGCGATTTCCGGATCGGCATTTTTTCGTTCCAGTGCCATCTCCCATGCCAGCCGTGCGGAAGATGCCATATGGATCCGCTCCCAGTTCAGGGTCTCATCCCGGTCTTCGATTTTTCCTTCCTGCATGTTGATTACATCCAGCAGGAGGTTTTCCAGCTTCAGCAAACGATTCATCTGGTATATCCTCCTCTTCTATTCTTCCCTTTCGTCTTTCGTTTCAAAATCCATGCACAGCCGTGTTTCGATGAACGGACGGATGTATGTATCGGCCACATGCACGTGTTCAGGATGCACGCTGTATCCCTTCAGTGCTTCTGCAGATTCAAAGGTGCTGTCCAGCATCATGTCGCAGGTCGAAGTGGGCAGCATTTCTGTCCGGACATGAATCTCCGTCATGCCGGGGATTCTGCCTGCCAGGCCCTCCAGACCGGCCTTTACCAGCTTTCTTCTCTCTGCCTTCTCCTCTTCTGTCATATCCTTCAGTTTCCATAAAATAATGTGTTTTACCATGGTATTTTCCCTCCTGTGCCGCAATTTGCGTTTTGATTCGTGCCTGGCACTCTGATTGATTTATCAAAAAACGGAAAATGCAGCTCTGACTTTCGTCAAAGCTGCATCAGTCGTCTGGTGACTCTATCGGGATTCGAACCCGAGTAGCCGCCGTGAGAGGGCGGAGTCTTAACCGCTTGACCATAGAGCCATATCCACTGATTATTATAGCGGATTGCCCTGAAAAAATCAAGCACTTTTTTAAATTCTTGCAAACTCTGTATAGATTGCCTGAATGGCAGATACATAATCGCTGCCGTCCACACCAAGAAGCATGCTGATTTTCCCTGTTGCATGGTCGATCAGACGGATATTGATTTTACGATTGGCCAGGGCACCCAGCACCTTTACCGCAATAGCCGGCGAGGTGGACAGTTCTCTTCCCACGATGGCAATCATGGCAATATCATGGTTGAAGGAAATCGAGGACGGCTGAATCCGTTCACGCAGCTCCTCCTCCAGTTCCGCCTCACAGGACTTCACCTGTTCCTCCTGGGCGACGACGGTCAGGGAGTCTATACCTGCCAGCAGATTCTTTATGAAAATCTTTTTCTCTGCGAAGATCTCCAGGATTTCAGCCCGCAGCTCCGGCAGCTCCGACAGTCTCGCCTTTTCGATGGAAATGGTGATATTCCCTTTGTTTCCTGATATTCCCGTAATCTCCAGCTTGCTCTGGTAATAATCTGCATTCTTTACAATCAGGGTGCCGCTGTCCTCCGGCCGGTTGGTATTTCGGATATGGATCGGAATACCCACTCTGGTAACCGGGAAAACGGTTTCTTCGTGAAGCACCGCAGCACCCATATAGGACAATTCCCGCAGTTCCTTATATGTGATCACCGGCACCGACAGCGGATGATCCACAATTCTCGGATCTGCCATCAGGAAGCCGGACACGTCGGTCCAGTTTTCATATACATCGGCACCTGCTGCAGCTGCAACTACAGCACCGGTAATGTCCGAACCTCCCCGCGGGAAGGTGCCGATTCTTCCGTCCGGGAGGCTTCCGTAGAATCCGGGGATGACAATGCGATCATGGTCTTCCAGCACACCTTCCAGTGCATGTCTGGTCTGCTCTTCTTCGTAGTATCCCTCTTCATTCAGGAAGATAACCCCTTCCGCATCGATGAAATCATAGCCGATAAATTCTGCCATGATGCGGGCGTTGAGATACTCCCCGCGGCTGATGATGTAGTCCTTCTTAAGAGGATCTCCCAGTCCTGAAGCGATTTTTTCAAATTCTTCATCGATATTGACGGAAACGCCCAGACTGCGAACCAGCACCTTATATCGGGACTGGACTTTTGAAAGGATGTCTCTGGCTTCTTCCCCGTCTTTTTCCGCAGCGGCGATGAGCATGTCCGTCACCTTCTGGTCATCCTCTGACCGCTTTCCCGGTGCGCTGACCACCACCAGGCGGCGCTCCGGCTCCGCCTTGATAATGTCTGCGCATTTGCGGAACTGGGAAGCATCTGCCAGAGAGGTTCCACCGAACTTGACAACCTTCAGATCCACCTTGCCGTCATTCTGGAACATGTTCCGAACCGATTCGTCGTGAATCTGCGTGATATCATACTGGGTCGTCTGATAAACGAAATAGTTGAGCCAGTTGGAGTACAGCAGGTTGGCACAGGAACGCCACTTGACCACAGGGGATTTCGTGTCGTCGTCCTCAGGATAGTAGTTGCACGGCACCTTCGGATTGAGACCGGCCTTCTTGTCCCGCACATACTCTTTCTCCAGGGTGTTCCAGTCATATTCCGAGTGTCCCATGATGAAGATCTGCCGGTCATCGTTGGATTTGACCGCATAGATGCCGGCTTCCTCTGAACTGGAAATGATCTTCAGCTCCGGAACCGCTTCCACGTCTTCCCGGCAGACCGTCGTATTTCTCGAATGGGGAACATAGAATTCGTCGTCGAAACCGCGGAACAGCATCCCGTTCTTATAGTCCAGGTGATGCTTGTATACGCCGGACAGCTTTTCCGGAAGCCGGTGTTTCTTTATACCGTAGTGATAATACAGTCCGGCCTGAGCGCCCCAGCAGATATGGAAGGTGCTGTGGACATGGCGTTTGCTCCACTCCATGATCTCGCAAAGCTCGTCCCAGTATTCCACCTCTTCAAACTCCATCAGTTCCACCGGAGCACCGGTAATGATCATGCCGTCATAGAACTTGTGCCGAATCTGCTCAAATGTCTTGTAAAAAGCAATCATATGCTCTTCGGATGTATTGGATGCCTTATGGGTGCTGGTCTGCAGCAGCTCCAGCTCTACCTGAAGCGGTGTATTTCCCAGAAGACGGGTCAGCTGCGTCTCCGTATCGATCTTCGTCGGCATCAGGTTCAGGATCAGAATCTGCAGCGGACGGATATCCTGAGTCATTGCCCTGGTGTCAGTCATCACGAAAACATTTTCCGCAGTCAATGTTTCTATGGCAGGTAAATTATTCGGTACTTTAATAGGCATAAATTATATCTCCTGTTCTGCATACTTTTCCAGAATTCGAATTACTAGTTTTGTACATTTCTCCATCTGCTCTACGCTGGCGACTTCCGTCACCGCATGGTGGTTGAAGGTACCGGTTCCCAGATTCGGGCATGGAACCCCTTTATAGGACAGCTCTGCCCCGTCTGTACCGCCCCGGGCCGGTTTGATCTTTGGCTCTGCCCCCAGCTCCTGCATGGCATCACAGGCAGTATTCACCACATGCATATGTGGCTTGATCATTTCCAGCATGTTCCGGTATCCGTCGGTAATCTCCACCTGGACGGTTCCGTCTCCATACCGTGCGTTAAGAAGCTGTGCCGCACGCTGCATGTTCTCCTTCCGTCCGTTGAAGATTTCTCTGTCATGATCCCGGATCAGATACTGCAGTCGGCAGTGTTCACAGTCGCCGCTGATGGTTTCCAGATGGTAGAAACCGTCATGGCCCTCTGTATGCTCCGGACGTTCCCATGGAGGCAGCATGTGATCAAACTCCATGGCAATCAGCGAAGCATTCTTCATTTTATTCTTGGCATCTCCCGGGTGGGTAGCTACACCGCTGACTGTTACGACCGCCAGCGCCGCAAAGAAGTTTTCATAGCAGATGCCGCCGAAACAGCCACCATCCACTGTATAGGCAAACTGTGCGCCGAAGGCCTCCACGTCAAAGTGGTCCTGGCTAGTGCCGATTTCCTCATCCGGTGTAAAGGAAAATGCCACTTTTCCATGCTTAACTTCCGGATGGTGCAGCAGGTATTCCAGTGCCGTCACGATTTCTGCAACACCTGCCTTATCATCTCCGCCCAGCAGCGTATATCCGTCTGTCACCAGCAATGTCTGGCCGCTGCAGGCAGAAAGACTCTCGTCCTTTTCCGGATCCAGAACCATACCGCTTTCCAGAGTGATCCGTCCGCCGTCATAGTTTTCAATCACCCGCGGCATCTTCGTGACGCTGGGATGGGCTTCTGACGTATCCACATGGGCAAGGAAGCCGATGACCGGAACCTGTTTCTCCATATTGGAAGGAATGCTTCCGTAAATATATCCCTTTTCATCCAGGCGTACATCTTCGATGCCCATGGCCTTCAGTTCTTCTGCCAGATACTTTGCAAAATCCATCTGCCCGGGCGTACTGGGCACAGTCTGGGAGTTTTCGTCGGACATGGTGTTCCAGCGGACGTAGTCCAGGAATCTTTCACAGGTTGTTTTCATGATGGTCTCCTTTTTTCTGCTCAAAAATATCATTATTAATATATACCCGAATATGTCGCCGTCAAACAGAAAACCTGCCGTTTTACTGCGGCAGGTCTTTCTTCGAAGGTCCTTCGATGCATGTTCCGTCTTTCTGATACCGGCTTCCGTGACATGGACAGTCCATGGTCTGCTCCAGCCTGTTTTCCTTCAAGGCGCAGCCCATGTGGCGACATCTGGGAACGGAGGGTTTCAGCATGTTCACCACCGCAGATCCAGCGTTTGCAGCAATCGGGAGAACAGGTACATGCCTGCCGCTCCGAAGCATTTTGCTGCAGGGATGCTTTCCGCCGGTAATTTCTTCTGTCAGGATTTTCGCAGCCATCATGGATCCGGTCATGCCCCATTTATTGAAACCAGCAGCCACCCATAGACCGTTGTTATTTCTTCCGTAGCTGCCGATGTATGGCAGTCCGTCGGCTGTCATACAGTCCTGGGCCGCCCACCGGTAATCCGTCTTCCAACCCGGATAGAAGCCCTTCGCCTGATGCTCCAGCAGTTTCCAGCAGTCCGGGCCTCCACCAGCTTCTCCGGTCCGGTCAGAATATCCTCCCAGAAGCAGCAGCCCGTCTGCTTCCCGAAGTGTGAGTCCAGACTCGTTTTCGTCCACGTACATGCATTCCGGCAGCTCCATTTCGTGACTCTTTCCCGCAATGAGAAAGGTTCTGGACTGATGCATCTTCAGGAAATAGAAGCCCTGCCGGTTATAGAACGGAAAATGGGATGCGATCACCACCTGATCCGCCAGGATGGTGCCATTCTGGCTCACTGCCTCCCATCCACCGTCGTGCCACCGTTTCAGATAGACGATTCGCGTATTTTCAAAAAATTGTACACCCTTCACCGTCAGAGCGCCCGCCACCCCGAACAGCATCTTCAGCGGATGAAAGCTTGCCTGATCCGGAAACTCCACTGCCCCGTTTACCACAAACGGCAGCTCGGTCTCTTCTCTGAATCTTGCAGGATATCCCAGCTGCTCCAGCGCTCTCATCTCCTGTTCTGCCTTTTCTCGGTCATCCAGCGTATAGACCACATTGGGCCTTCTTCTGAAGTCACACGGAATGCGGAAAGCCAGTGCTTCATATTCTCTGATGGCATCTTCCGCTGCAGCCAGATAACGCCCCGCCTGCTCCTTCCCATGAAGGCGTATCAGCTTCTGATAAAGAAATCCCTGCTGTGACGTAATCTTCGCTGTGGTTCCTCCTGTCACCCCCTGTCCGATCCGAAAAGCGTCTGCTACAATGCAGCGAACACCTTTTTCCTGCAGTTTTGCCGCCAGTAGTACACCAGCCATGCCTCCGCCGATAACCAACACATCACAGCCGGCTACGCCGGAAAGCCGGGGCTTTTCCTCCATACTTGCGGTATCCTGCCAGAGTGATACGCCGGCTTTCCTGTTGTTTCTGTCAGCAGTCATCACCGTTCCTCCTTTCCGAAAGCCGGTGCACACACACCGTTTCTGCAGGAGGTAAAGACCGCGGGGTTCAGCCAGCGGCAAAGGGCCAGCAAAAAGAACGTGTGACTGGAGGGCGGATTTTGCCCGGGGGAAGAAAGCCAGGCGATCTGCCGCCTTGCAGCCTCGGCGAAAAATCTGCTGTCACCCCTGCTGTAATGGGCCAGGGCAGTCAGGTTATATGTCATGACCGAATTGCCGCTGGGCATGGCTCCGTCGTAAACCTCTTTCGGATTTGCAATCAGCTTTTCACCGGTTTTCCCCGCCATGAAAAATCCCGGTCCGTCCGGATCGCTGAATTCCTTCATGGCCTTTCTCTGAAACCGTTCGGCCTTTTCCAGCCAGTCGCGTTTCGAAGTGGCCTCATAGAGTCCCAGCAATCCGCACACAAACCATGCGTAATCATCGAGAAACCCTGTGCCTGTATAGTTTCCCTTTCGGGAGCTGACAAAAAGTGTGGTCAGATCTGCGGCCCGGTCTGCCTGCTTCAGGATCATCCGACAGCAATCCTCAGCCGCCTTCAGCCAGGTTTTATTACCCGTCAGCCGGTAAAGCCACGACAAAGCCCAGACGGCCATTCCGTTCCATGCCGTGAGAATTTTGTCATCGGTATGGAGCGGATATCTTTTTTTTCGATACTGAAATACCTTTTCCCGCAGGCTGGTTTCTCCTTCCCACGGGTTATCGTGTCCCAGCAGATGGAGAATGTTTTTTCCCTCGAAGTTTCCCTCTTCCGTCACACCGTAATGAGAACAGAATTCCGGACCGTCATTCTTTCCCAGCTGCTCGATGAGTTCACGCCTGGTAAAGGTATAGAAAAGGCCCTCCTCCCCCTGGCTGTCTGCATCCTGCGCACTGTAAAAGCCGCCCTTTTCTCCCCGCATTTCCCTGAGAATCCATCCACCGGTCCGTTCTGCCGCGTCCAGGTAATATTTCTTTTTCGTCAGAGCCCAGGCCTGCCCATAGCAGACGATCAGCAGTGCATTATCATAGAGCATCTTTTCGAAATGGGGTGCCAGAAAGAAACGGTCCGTGGAATATCGGCAAAATCCGCCGCCCAGGTGATCAAAAATTCCTCCCTTCTGCATCTGCGTCAGGGTCTTTTCTACGATTTCCAGGGTCTGCCGATCTCCGGTCTGCTGATAATACTCCATCAGGAACAGCAGGTTGTGGCCTGAGGGAAATTTCGGTGCCATACCGAATCCCCCGTATTGCGGATCAAAGGAACGCTTCAGTTCCTGCACGCCTTGTTCCACCAGACTTCGTCCCTGCTCCGCAAGGGCATCCTCGTCCAAATCACAAGGCGTGCCGGTTCTTTCCTCGCTTCTTCGTATCTGCTGCACCACAGTGCCGGCTGCCTCCAGCAGTTCCTTTCGCCGGGATTTCCATGCTGTTCGGATGGCATCCAGAAGTTCTAAAAGCCCCGGCATGCCGGGACGTACCGTTGATGACCGCTTCGGGAAGTAGGTTCCGGCAAAAAACGGATTTCCTTCCGGGGTCAGGAACAGATTCAACGGCCAGCCGCCGCTGCCGGTCATCATCTGGCAGGCTGTCATATATACCGAATCGAGATCCGGCCGTTCCTCCCTGTCCACTTTCACCGGTACGAAATACTGATTGAGAATTTTCGCAACTTCTTTATCTTCAAAGCTCTCCTCCGCCATAACATGACACCAGTGGCAGGTACTGTAGCCGATACTGAGAAATATCGGTTTGTCCTCCCTCCGCGCTTTTTCAAACGCCGCCTCGCCCCAGGGATACCAGTCCACCGGATTCTCTGCATGCTGCAGCAGATATGGGCTGGTTTCGTTTATTAAATGATTCATACTGCACCTCCGTTCTTTCGTTTTAGTATGCACATGATCCATTCTTTGTACCCGCCTGTTTTGTACCGTTCTGTGTTTTTCCCTGAAAATACCAAAAGAGCGCTGTCAAAGCGCTCTTTTTCAATATATGCCGGGCGGGTGGATTTTGGGGCGGGATGCAATCAGCCATGATCCTTCGGAGAGTCATTATCGCCGCACTGTTTCGCCAGCTGCTCTCTGTGATACTGCAGGGTATAGAGCTGATAATATCTGCCCTTCT
>JAEDMR010000079.1 GCA_016302925.1 Bacillota bacterium | reverse complement strand
CACATCAATATTTATGATCTTATCGCTGCCGATCCGCATGATCTGCTTTTCCTGCAGCACGCGAAGAAGTCTGGACTGAAGGCCGGGGGAAATGTCACCGATCTCATCTAAAAAGATCGTTCCAGTATTGGCTTGTTCGAAGAGACCAAGCTTGCCTTTTTTCTGCGCACCGGTGAAAGAACCTGGTTCATAGCCGAAAAGTTCACTTTCCAGCAGGTTTTCCGGCAGAGCGGCACAGTTTATGGCAATGAAGGGTTTGCTCTGACGCTGCGAATAATTGTGAATCGACTGTGCAAACAGCTCCTTTCCGGTACCGCTCTCCCCGTGAATGAGAATGGTATAGTCAGTAAGCGCGGCTTTCTTGGCAGTGGCGATGCATTGAGTCATTACCTCCGTATGGCATACGATGTCGCTGAAATGGTACTTGGCGTAAATTCCCTTCTCGCGAATCTTTCGATTCAATTGATTTTCCGCTTCGCGGATTTCCTGTTCATCACGCAGCGAAATGATGTATCCGAGCTTTTCATCGTGGTTGCCCAGATAAATGCGATCCATCAGATAGTTGGTTTCGCCGATGGTGAAGAGCAGATTTTTCCCTTCCTTCCCCTCAAAATCCGGAAGTTCGGCATCGTCAAACATGCGGTGGGCTCTTTGATTCTCGAAGAGTACGCTGCCCTGGGCGTCAAAGGCGAGAATCGCAAAACCGGATTCTGAAATCAGTTCGTTCATGACCAGACTTTTTACATAGCTTTCGAGATAGTTGTTGTGTGAATTCATGCTGGGTTCCACAACCTTCTGCAGGTAGTGAATCAGATTGGTGGAGATGGTCTCACTTTCCAGCTGCAGCATGTCGGCAAGCCGGATCAGCGTATCAAAACCGATCTCACGATAGCCGATATTGAGAATATGTTTTATCTCAGGGGGCACCAGTGGTACCTCATCGGGTGTGATGGCATATGAGATATCTTCATATGCACCGGCAAGATATTCTTCCTGATCAAACGGAATCAGATTGAAGTGAAATATACCCAGCTCATAGAACATATATAGAGTCTCCATGGTGGAAACTTCCGAATCGTTGACCAGAAGTACGTCCTCATTTTTTGGAATCTGTAAAAGATCAGGAAGATGGTGCCTGCTGATACTTCGAGTCAGCACGATCAGATTCTGAGATTCCTGTATGAATGGACGCACTTGTGTCAGCAGCTGCTGACCGTTGAGCAGAATCGCGTCAGCCAGGATCTTATCACCGGGCTGAAGCTGGTTGAAAAAGTATGGCTGCAGGAGTACGTTTCCGGCGAAGACTTTTTCGATTTCCTGCTCAATGTGAGTCATAGCCTCCCGGTTATCCGGATTGTTGTAAACGATTGCGAGCTTTTTCATTTTCTTGCCTCCTTCCACACCTATTTTAGCATAGTACGGTGAAAAAAACAAGAAAAACGGATTAAATGGGATATAGATTTATAATAATGTGGTACATACCGGACTTCCGTATCCTGCGAAGCTGTAATTTCAGGGAAATCATCCCTTTTTCGGAAACAAACCGTTGGCATGATAGTTGCAATACCTAATTAGCACATGAATGAGTGTTCTACATTAATATATATTGAAAGGAAGGTTGGCATCATGGGATTACCAGATAATTGCAATTTGGATCTTCACTCCAAATGGAAACATGGTTCCCGGAATCTGATTACAGATGTTCCCGGGGTAAAAGTAGGAAATGTTACGGTAAATGACGGGGATATTCATACCGGCGTCACTGCAGTACTGCCGCATGAAGGGAATATCTTTCAGGATAAGGTCATGGCAGGTGTATCTGTCATTAACGGTTTCGGGAAAAGCATCGGCTTGCTTCAGATGGATGAACTGGGAACCATAGAAACACCCATTATCCTTACGAACACGCTGAGCATTGGTACTGCGTGGAACGCCCTTACGAAATATATGCTGCGGCAGAATGAGGATATCGGTGTATCTACCGGTACGGTTAACTGCATCATTACCGAATGCAATGACGGACGTATGAATGATATCCGCGGACTTCACGTGACAGAGGAACATGTGGAGGAAGCATTAAAGCGGGCAGATGTGGATTTTGAGGAGGGCGCTGTCGGCGGAGGAACTGGCATGGTCTGCCTGGGACTGAAGGGCGGCATCGGTTCTTCTTCCAGAATCGTGAAGGTGGATGAAAAGGATTACACCATAGGCGCTCTGGTTATGTCCAATTTCGGTGCGCCGGGCAATCTGGTCATCGGCGGGAAGCATTATGACACATCGAAATACGACCAGTTCCCGAAGAAGGACCAGGGATCCATAATCATGCTGATTGCGACGGATATTCCTCTCAGCGAACGGCAGCTGAAACGCGTATCCAAACGGGCAATGATCTCTCTGGGAAGAGTGGGCTCCTACTGCGGAGACGGCAGCGGTGATATTGCCATTACCTTCACCACGGCAAACCGGATGAAGCACTACAATGAGAAAAACATTCTGGACACGAAAATGTTCTTTGATGAGAACATCGACATGGTATTTGAAGCAGCGGTGGAGGCTGTGGAAGAAGCGATCATAAGCTCTCTGTGGCATGCACCGACCATGGACGGCATTCGGGGAAGAAGAATGCTTGGACTGCAGGATTTTATCCGTATTTACGGGGAATAAATTTCGGAGGTGCCACATGCAGAAGAAGACGTTTTTTATCAGTGCAGATATTGAGGGAATCACCGATGTGACGGACTGGTGCGAGACCGTTCCCGGCGGCGATGGCTATGAAGCAGCCTGCGAGCAGATGACGCGGGAAGTTGCGGCAGCCTGCGAAGCCATTCTGGAAGCAGGTCATGATGTGGTGGTTCGTGACGGTCATGACAATGCCCGAAATATCAACCACAGAATGCTGCCGCGAGGCGTAAAGCTGATGCGCGGCTGGGCATGCCACCCGGGTTCCATGATGGCAGGCCTGGATGAAAAGTATGCCGGCGTGATCTATATCGGATATCACGCACCGGCAGGAAGCAACGCAAGCCCGCTGGCTCACACGGTAGAGTATGATCTCATTAAATGGCTGAAGATCAATGGAAAGCTGGCTTCCGAGTTCACACTGAACACCCTGTATGCGGCGCAGCAGGGGGTGGCTCCGATCTTCATCAGCGGTGATGCAGGAATCTGCCGCATGGCGAAGGAGGAAGTGCCGCAGATCACCACAGTGGCGGTGAAGGACTGCCGCGGCAATTCCACATTCAATGTGCATCCGGACGATGCGTGCCAGATGATTAAAGAAGGCGTTGCCAGAGCATTGCAGACCGAGGTGCCTGTTCCGCAGCTGCCGGAGGAATTTGTGATGGATGTATGTCTGTGCCGTCATCAGCAGGTGCGGTCCGCGCAGGTACATCCGAATGTAGAAAAGCTGGATGAGTTTACCGTTCGCTATGTGGCGAAAACGCCGACAGAGCTCAATGTGATGCGAGAGTTCATCATGGGATAGGTTTAAGAAAAGAAGGAAAGTGCCGGACATGCGGACAGTCGATACCGATTGTCCGCATTCGGCTGTTTTTGGACCGGAAAGAAACGCAGAAAGAAATATAACCGGAAATATCTTCGGAAATCCCTTGATTTTCCGTGGCTATCTGCGTTATAGTAAGAACGTAGGCCTGTATGCCTGCATACAATGTCGTAAGTCGAAAGAGGAAGGATGGGGCAATGAAATTTACCAAGATGAACGGAGCCGGTAATGATTTCATCATTGTCAATAATAGAAACGAAGCCATTCCGCAGGAACGATTCCCTGCACTGGCAAAGAGACTCTGTCACCGCAGGTTCGGTATCGGTGCAGACGGCTTTATGGTGGTGGAAGAACCATCGAATGGCGGCGATTACAAGATGATATTTTATAATTCCGACGGAAGCCTGGGAGAAATGTGCGGCAATGGGGCCCGCTGCATCGCCCGGTATGGATATGACAAGGGGCTTGCGGGGGAGGTACAGCATATAGAGACCACCGCCGGCATGGTGACCGGATGGCGGCAGACAGACAGCCGATACAAGGTTCAGCTGAATCCTGTGACCGTGATGAAGCAGAATGTGAAGCTCTTCGCAGAAGGAAAGGAATGGAACTGTGCCTATGTGGAACTGGGAGATCCGGGGATACCCCATGCGGCAGTACGTATTCCGGGACTTGCACACAGCTGGCTGGACGATCCGGAAAAGCGGCGGAATCTGTTCGCACTGGGCCGCAGTCTGCGGTTCCATGAAGCATTTCCCAAGGGTGCAAACGTGAACTTTTTCGATATTACCGGCGAGGATCAGCTGGTGGAACTGACTTACGAGCGAGGTGTAGAGGACTTTACATATGCCTGCGGAACCGGTACAGGATCGGTGGTTTCTGCGCTTTACGAGGAAGGCCTGGTCAGCGGCAGGGATGTGCAGGTCAGCGTGCCAGGCGGTCTCCTTCGCATCGATATTGAGGAAACAGAAGGAGAAAAGAAGCTGTTTCTCACAGGGCCGACCTGTGTAGCGGCAGAGGGGGAAGCAGGAGAAGAATTACTGTGCCCGGAGGAAGAAACCACAGCACAGCACAGCAACATCATCCTCATCGGCATGGCCGGAGCCGGGAAGTCTACCACCGGCGTCGTGGTGGCGAAGATCCTGCAGAAGGACTTCATCGACGGAGATCTGGTGATCCAGACGGTGACAGGTCGGGGCCTGCAGGATATCATCGACAGGGAAGGTAACGATGGCTTCCGCATGATTGAAAATCAGGTTCTGTGCGGCATTGAGGCGGAGAACGCCGTCATCGCACCGGGAGGCAGTGCCATCTACTATCCGCAGGCCATGACCCATCTCAGAGAAAATGGCATCGTGGTCTACCTGCACGTGCCTCTTCCGGAGATCCAACGGCGTCTGACCAATCTGGCCACCAGAGGGGTAACGCTGGCAGAAGGACAGACCATCGCAGATTTATACAACGAACGGCTTCCGCTGTACGAAAAATATGCGGATATCCGCATCGACACGGAAGGGAACACACTGGAAGAAACGGTGGCAAAGATTATAGAGGCTGTAAAGGAATATGAAGAAGGAAAAGAAGGAACTGGATTTACTGGATAAAACAAAATCACCCAATAAGATCGTCTGGGCCCTTGCCTGGCCAACCATCGTGGAGCAGCTTTTGCTGACTGTGGTAACCTATGTGGACGCAGCCATGGTGGGCAGCGTCGGCGTCAATGCCACCGCTGCCATTGCTGTGAATACTTCTGTCATCTGGCTGATCCAAGGTCTGATGGCAGGTCTTGGTGTAGGGGCATCGGTACTGGTGGCCACGAAAATCGGAGAGAGGAAGCTGGAGCAGGCCCAGGCCATTCTCATGCAGTCCATCCTCTCCATGATTCTGCTTGGCGGTGCAGTGATGCTCATCGGGGAACTGATTCTGGCACACAATCTGCCCCGGTGGATGGGGGCGGAGGAAGCACTGCTGGCACCGGCAGAACAGTACATGCGCATTGTCGCAGCCGCATTTCCGTTTCAGGTTCTGCTGGCCGTGGGCTGTGCCATCATCCGCGGCGCGGGAGACACCAGAACGCCTATGTTCTATAACATACTCAGCAATATCGTCAACATCATCGGAAACTTTCTCTTTATCTATGAAACCAGAACGGTCAGCCTGTTTGGATTTTCTCTCAAAATCTGGGGTGCCGGCATGGGCGTAGGCGGTGCGGCGCTGGGCACGGCTCTGGCATTTTTTATCTCAGGATTGCTGACACTGCGGCATCTCCTGAGCCGAAAGAGCATCGTCCATGTTGCGGGTGCGAAATCTCTGAAGCCGGATCGTGAAATCCTGGGACAGATCGTCCGTCTGGGTCTGCCTGCGGCATTTGAGCGTGTGACTCTGTCCTCGGGACAGATGGTCATCACAGCCCTGGTGACCGGAATGGGAAGTTCCGTACTGGCAGCACACCAGCTGGCGACTACCGCGGAATCCATCTGCTACATGCCATGCTTCGGCTTCAGCGTGGCGGCTACCACCCTGGTGGCACAGTCCATCGGCGCCGGCGAAAAAGAGATGGCGAAGAACTACGCCGGGATCTGTATCCGTTATGGCATCGGCATCATGATTATCAGTGCGGTGCTCATGTTCCTGTTCGCACCGCAGATGATCTGGCTGTTTATCCGGGATACGGCGGTCATCTCTCTGGGTGCGGCCATGCTGCGTATTGAAGCGTTCGCAGAACCTTTCGTAGCAGTCACCAACGTGATCTGCGGCGTACTGAAGGGCGGCGGTGATACCCGGTGGCCGTTCTATATATCCATCATCGGTATGTGGATCGTCCGGCTGACGCTGGCAGTAGTGGCAATCAAGGTATTCGGCGTGGGGCTGGCAGGCATCTGGATTCCGATGGCCATCGACTGGACTGTTCGTATGCTGATCTGCCTGCGGCGGTACAAAGGCGGAAAATGGCTGCACATCTGGGACGAGGAGCATAGGACGGCATAAAAGAAAACACTGGCATTGGAAATCACAACGTGATAAAATATAACAATACGATAATAATCATTCGGAGTAAAATACAGGGAGGAAAAAATGAGAAAAGTAGTAGCAACAGAAAAAGCACCGGCTGCCATCGGCCCTTACGCACAGGCAAATGTCATCGGCAATCTGGTTTTCACGTCCGGTCAGCTGGGCATGGATCCTGCCACCGGCAATCTGGTGGAAGGGGGCGTGCAGGCGCAGACACATCAGGTTTTCGCTAACCTGAAGGCAGTGCTGGAAGAAGCCGGATCCGGACTTGAAAAAATCGTCAAGACCACCTGTTTCCTGCAGGATATGGGGGATTTCGCAGCCATGAACGAAGTATATGCTTCCTATTTCGAAGGTGCATTCCCATCCCGTTCTGCAGTGGAAGTAGCAAAGCTCCCAAAAGGCGGTCTCATTGAAATCGAGGCGGTGGCTTATCTGTAATGGAAAAGAAGAAAGATTATCATCAGCCTGTTCTGCGGATCTTTCTGTCCTATTTCGGACCTCATAAGAAGCTTTTTCTGATGGACATGTCCTGCGCCTTTCTGGTGGCAGCCATCGATGTACTCTTCCCGCTGGTAAGTCGGTACTGCATGTATGAGCTGCTGCCCGAAAAGATCTATTCGACCTTTTTCCTGCTGATGGCCATCGCGGCCGGTGCGTTTGCTGTGCGGGCAGTCCTGCATTATATCATCACCTATCTGGGCCATACCTTCGGTATCCGGGTAGAAGCAGATATCCGAAAGGATCTGTATCGGCATTATCAGGAACTGGAATTCGATTTTTTCGATCAGAACCGGACCGGAAAGCTGATGAACCGGCTGACGGGGGATCTGTTTGAGATTACGGAGCTGGCCCACCACGGACCGGAGGATCTGCTGATTTCCTTCGTGACCATTGCAGGAGCGCTGGCAGTGATGTTCAGCGTGGAATGGCGTCTGGCCCTGGTGGTTCTGATCATCATTCCTGTTTTCATCGCTGCCGTCATGCTCTGCCGCCGCGCCATGATGGATGCATCCGCCCAGGTGAAACGGAAAATGGCGGATATCAATGCGGATATCGAATCTACGATTTCCGGCATGAAGACATCCAAGGCCTTCGACAATCAGCAGGTGGATTACGCGCGGTTTGACCGGTCCAATGAAAAGTTCAAGGGATCCAAGGAAGAATTCTATAAAGCCATGGGGCGGTTTAACGCGTCTCTGGAATTCTTTATCTGCATTCTGCAGGTGGCAGTCATCGCCTTTGGCGGTTACCTGATTATGGATGACCGGCTCAATTACATTGATCTGCTGACCTTTACCATGTATATCACCACTTTCGTGAATCCGGTTCGGAAGCTGGCCAACTTCGCGGAATTGTTTATCAGCGGGTTTGCAGGCCTGCGCCGTTTCGTGGAAATCATGTGTATCGAGCCCAGCGTCCAGGACGCACCGGATGCGGAGATTCTGGAACAGGTGCAGGGGCATATCTGTATGAATCATGTCAGCTTCGGCTACAAGGAAGGTGTGGATGTGCTGCGGAATGTTTCCCTGGACATCGCGCCGGGTGAGTGCATCGCTGTGGTGGGTCATTCCGGCGGCGGCAAGAGCACGCTGTGCCAGCTGATTCCGCGGTTTTATGATGTGGAGAAGGGAAGTATCTCCATTGACGGCAAAGATATCCGTCAGGTGACCAAGAGCTCACTGCGGAGCAGCATCGGCATCGTGCAGCAGGATGTGTTCCTGTTTGCGGATACCATCCTGGAGAACATCCGTTACGGCAGGCCGGACGCCTCTTTTGAAGAGGTGGAGGAAGCGGCAAGACGTGCACGGATCTATGACGATATCTGCGCCATGCCGGAAGGCTTCGATACGTACGTCGGTGAACGGGGTACCCTTCTGTCCGGCGGGCAGAAACAGAGAATTTCCATCGCCCGGATCTTTTTAAAGAATCCTTCTATCCTGATTCTGGACGAGGCCACTTCTGCACTGGACAGCATTACGGAGGAAGAAATCCGAAAATCATTCAGTGAGCTTTCCGTGGGCAGAACCACCATCATGATCGCACACAGGCTGGCAACCATCAAGGATGCGGACCGGATTGTGCTGATTGAAGACGGACAGATCCGGGAAGAGGGCACCCATCAGGAACTGATCGCGCTGCATGGTGAATATGCAGAATTATATCGAACCCAGAGTCTGACCACAGTCCCAGAGACAACCGGTGGCACAGAACGGAAACAATAGCCTGAAGAATATATTTCGTAGATTGCAATAATAAGTTGAACATTGATAATTAAAAATCCACATCACGA